>JAZRSE010000083.1:0-10438 GCA_045651305.1 Candidatus Scatosoma sp.
GGTTTGAAATCGAGAACGAAAGGGTATGCAAGCTTTGACTATGAACTTTGCGGATATCAGCGTTCTAAACTTGTCAAACTCGACATTTTGCTCAACGGCGAGATTTGCGACGCGCTTTCGACGATTGTGTTCGAGGGTCGCGCGTACGAGCGTGGTAGAACGCTTTGCGAAAACTTGAAAGACGCAATTCCCCGTCAACTTTTCGAAATCCCCGTGCAGGCGGCGGTAGGCGGCAAAATCATTGCCCGTGAAACCGTGAAAGCGGTGAGAAAAGACGTACTTGCCAAGTGCTACGGCGGTGACATTACGCGTAAGAGAAAGCTGCTTGAAAAGCAAAAAGAGGGTAAAAAACGTATGCGCAAAGTGGGCTCGGTTGACGTACCCAGCGAAGTGTTTATGGAAATCCTTAAAACGAATAAAGATTGATAAAACGCCCAATGTGGCAAAGGAAATATTATGGCAGGAATTTACGTACACATTCCCTTTTGTAGACATAAATGCAGCTATTGCGATTTCACCTCCTTCCCCGATAAAATCGACTACGCCGAGGCATATATGGCGTGTTTGTATAAGGAACTTAAAATGCGTGGGGAAGAGTTGAAAGATTACGAGTTCGACACCGTTTACTTTGGCGGCGGTACGCCCTCGTATATCCCTCCCAAGCTCATTTTGGGCGCAATGAACCAAATCAAAAAATGTTTCCGTTTGAAAGAGGATGCGGAAATTACTTTGGAACTCAACCCCGGTACGATTGGGGAGAGCAAGGTGGAAACGTATAAGCAAGCAGGGATTAACCGTTTCTCTATCGGTTTACAAACGGCGATTGACGAACAACTCGCCGATTTGGGGCGTATTCACACCGCGCGCGATTACGTGTACGCTACCAAGCTTTTGAAAGGTCAAAATTTCAGTACGGACGTTATGCTTGGGCTTAAAAACCAAACGAAAGAGGACGTGCAAAAGACGATAGAACTTGCCGCGTCTTGCGGTTCGAGTCATATCTCTATGTACGCGCTTACGGTGGAGGACGGCACGCCTATCTACACCGATTATCTCAACGGCGAATTGCCCGATAGCGACGAGGTTGCGGAATTATACGAGTTTGGTAGAAAACTCTTGGAAGAAAAGGGGTATGTACGCTACGAAGTATCCAATTTTGCAAAAGAGGGGTTTGAAAGCAAGCACAACCTCAACTATTGGAAACGTGGGGAATACATCGGCGTAGGCATTTCGGCAAGCTCGTTTATGCGTGGCAAACGCTTTACCAATACGTTCGATTTGGACGAATATATGAAGTGTATCATTTCGGGCTTTTACCCTGCGGTAAGCAGCGAAGAGGTGGATATTAACGACGCGAAATTCGAGTACGTTATGCTCGCAATGCGTACCAAGTACGGCGTGAATATGCAAGCGTATAAAGAAAAGTTTGGCACGACGCTTGCGGAGGATTTTCCTAACGCATTGAAAAAGACGGTGAAGTATTTAGAGCTCGACGGGGATAATTTGCGTATTAAGGCGGAACACCTGTTCGTGCAAAACAGTATTTTAGTTTACTTTATGGAAGAAGAAAGATGAGAATTTTGATTATTCGTCACGGCGACCCCGATTATGCAAACGACACGTTAACGGAAAAGGGCAAAAGGGAGGCAACTCTTCTTGCAAAGCGTTTACAAGCGGAAAAAATCGACGGCATTTACACGTCGCCGTTGGGAAGAGCCAAGGACACGTGCCTGTACACGGCGCGCGCGATGGGGCGTGAAAACGAGGTGGTCGTTAAAGATTGGCTGCACGAGTTTAATCACCCGTTGACGCTCGCAAGCGGTAGAAAGAGAAATATCCCTTGGGATATGTTGCCTACCGAGTGGACGGACGAAGAAAAAATGTATGATAGAAAGCGTTGGCATAAGCAAAAATGCTATCGCAAAGCAAATATGAAAAAGGCGTACGACGCCGTTGTAAAGGGCTTGGATAAACTGCTTGCGGAAAACGGATACGTGCGCGACGGGAACAGCTATCGTGTAGAAACGCCCAACACCAAAACGATTGCGCTCTTTTGCCATTTTGGTTTGGAAATGGTGCTTATGTCCCGTCTTTGCAATATCTCGCCTATTCCGCTTTGGCATCATTTTACGGCGCTTACCTCGTCGGTAACCACGCTGTATAGCGAAGAGAGAAGAAAGGGAATTGCCACCTTCCGTTGCGCAGGTTTTGGCGACGTGGGGCATTTGTACGCAGGCGGAGAAGAACCCTCTTTCTCGGCAAGATTTTGCGAAATTTTCGATAGCGAAGATAGACACGATTAAAAGGTGTTGAAAGGTATGAAAAAACATTTGGAAGTGGCGGCGGCGTTGCTCTTTGAATCGGGCAAGGTATTCGCCGTAAAACGAGGGGATTCTCCCTATCCTTACGTGGCGCATAAATACGAGTTCCCCGGCGGAAAAATCGAGGAGGGCGAGCGTGGCGAAGACGCGGTGAAAAGGGAATTGAAAGAGGAATTGGATTTGGACGTAACGGTGGGCAATTTATACGCTTGCGAAACGTACGATTATCCCGATTTTAGCATCACTCTTTGGGTGTACGAGTGCGATAGAGTTTCCTCTTTCACGTTAAAAGAACACGAAAACTACGCGTGGATAGCCCCCAAGGATTTGGACGAAAAGGATTGGGCGCCTGCGGACGCGGAAATTATCCGCGCATTGAAAAGGGTGTTTGGAGAATAACGAAAAAGGCGGTGATACGATGACGGCAACAAAAGCAAGAATTGCTATATACGGCGCAGGGGCGATGGGCACGGTGCTCGGCTCGCTTTTAACGCTTGGCGGTTTGAACAACGTAGAACTTATCACGCGGAACGAGGCGCACGTAAACGGCTTGAACGAAAAGGGCGCAAAGCTCGATTGCACGGCGGAGGATAAGGAATTAACCGTAAAAGTTTGCGCGAAAACTCCTTCGCAAATGGAGGGCAAATACGACGTTGTATTTTTGATGACCAAGCAAAAAAGCAACGGGGATATATTGCAGTTTTTATTGCCCTACCTGCACGAGGATAGCGTCGTTTGCACTACGCAAAACGGCTTGCCCGAGGCGTCGGTTGCCTCCGTTGTGGGGGAAAAGCGTACGTACGGCGGCGTAGCCTCCTTTGGCGCAACGTTCGTGGGCGGAGGGAAAGTGCAACTCACGTCCAAAGGGGACGGTATGCGTATGCAGGTGGCAGGCTATCAAAACGATAACGATAAAATCGACTTGCTCGTCAAAATTTTGGCGTATGCAGGCCGCGCGATAGACAACGAAAATTTCGCGCAAAAGACGGATAACTTGCAGGGCGCAAGATGGAGCAAGCTTGCTATCAACGCCGCGTTTTCGGGGCTTTCGGTGGTGACGGGTTGCACGTTTGGCGAAATTGCAAAGAAACGCAAATCGAGAAAAATTGCGCTTGGGATTTTGCGTGAGAGTATGTCCGTTGCCAACGCGCTTGGCGTAACGCTTGAAAAAATGCAAGGCCACGATATGCAAAAAATGCTGGGTGGACGCGGCTTTTTCAAAACGCAAACGGCGATGTTCTTATTGCCGATTGCGATGAAGAAACACAAAAACTTGATTTCGGGTATGCGCAAAGACGTGGAGAACGGAAGAAAGTGCGAAATTGATTTTATCAACGGCGCAGTTTGCAAAGCAGGGCAAGAGGTTGGCGTAGCAACTCCCTTGTGCGATATGGTTGTGGAGATTGTTCACGGCATAGAAAACGGTTTGTACGAAACGACGTACGATAACGTAGATTTTTTTGAAATGTAAAAGAGGTGGATATATGGACTTAAATAAATTGGCAGATGCCCTTATCAAAGACGAAAACGTAAAAGCATTAGACGAATACGAGAAACAATACCCCGAACGCACGCTTGAAAAGGGCGCGCAGGTAACCCGTCTTGCGGCCACCGCTACGGGCTTTATACATATCGGTAACTTGTACATAGCGCTTGCAAACGAGCGTATTGCGCACCAAAGCGGCGGCGTTTTCTATCTTCGTATCGAAGATACGGACGAAAAACGCAAAGTGGAAGGCGCGGTGGAAGTTATCCATAAATCGCTCAAATACTTCGGCGTAAAATTCGACGAAGGCGCGGATTTGTGCGGCGAATACGGCCCGTACTATCAACGCCAACGCGCGGAAATCTATCACGCATACGCAAAAGAACTTATCCGTCAAGGCTTGGCATACCCTTGTTTTTGCACGGAAGAGGACCTTGAAAAAACGCGTGAACACCAAACGGAAAACAAGCTTTTGCCCGGGTATTACGGCGAGTTTGCAAAATGCCGCAACTTGACGGAAGAAGAAATTTATGCAAACCTTGCAGCAGGCAAGAAATACGTTATCCGCTTGCGCTCGCAAGGGGACGTAAACGTAAAACACACCTTCCGCGACGAGGTAAAAGGGGAAATCACGGTGACGGAAAACAACCAAGACGTGGTTATCTTGAAATCGGACGGTATCCCTACCTACCACTTCGCGCACGCCATTGACGACCATTTTATGCGTACCACGCTCGTTATAAGAGGCGAAGAGTGGCTCTCCTCCCTGCCTATCCATATCGAACTTTTCAAAGTGCTTGGGTTTAGACTTCCCAAATACGGACATAACTGTTCTATCCAAAAAATCGACGGGGAAACGAGAAGAAAGCTCTCCAAGCGTAAAGACCCCGAGGCGTCGCTCAACTATTATAGAGAACAAGGCTATCACCCCGAGGCGGTGCGTACGTATATGATGACGCTCCTTAACTCGAATTTCGAAGAGTGGCTTTTGAAAAATCCCGACAAGCCTTTGGATGAGTTCAAGTATTCCATTGGCAAGATGGGCAAGAGCGGCGCTCTTTTCGATATCGTGAAACTCAACGACATTTCCAAAACGTATATGGCAAAGCTTGACGAAACGGAGATGTTCGATTTTTTGAAAGGTTGGGTGGACGAGTTCGGCGACGATACGCAAAAGGGATATTTCGTTGCTCCGCTTGATTTCGATAATATGCTCGGCGGCGTTGGGAAAGAGTTTTTTGAAGAGAACGCAAGAAGAGAGGAATACCTTTGCAAAGTGCTTGCGCTTTGTATGGGCGTTGGCGGCAAGAAGAGAAGAAAGGACTTCGTTTGTGCAAAACAAGCGGTGGAAATGATTGCGTATTTCTTCGATAACAGTTTCTCGCCCGTTTACGAATACCGTTTTGATAACGAAACGGTGAAGAAAGTATTGCAAGGCTTTGCGGATATTTACGACGAAAACGACGATAATAGCGCGTGGTTTGATAAGGTAAAAACGGTGGCAGGGGCAAACGGTTTTGCGACGGATATGAAGGAATATAAGGCAAACCCCGACGCGTTCCCCGGCAACGTTTCGGACGTGGCGGAAATGCTCCGTATCGCAACGACGGGCCTTTCCAATACCCCCGATTTGTGGACGATTATGCAAATTATCGGCAAGGATAGAACGATTGCAAGATTGACCGCGGCGATTAAGGCGTTGTAAGAAAGATGTTTCAACCTGGCGATATAATTTGTTTTTTAGGCGATAGCATTACGGCGGACGGGCGTTGGGAGGCGGAGGTCTTTCAATCGCTTGTTAAAAGAGTAGACGTGCAATGTTATAATTGTGGGGCAAGCGGTAGCCGTGCGGATATCGTGATAGACTACTTACAAGAATTTTGTTTTTCCAAAAAGCCTACGCACGTGTCGATTGCGTTCGGCGTCAACGATATTGATAGATGGGCTTGTTCGGCGGAATACAAATCTACGCACGCCGATAGCGAACGCGTAGTGGAAAATGCCATTGAAAATTATAAAGCTTATATGGAAAAGATAATACGTGCCTGTCAAGAAAAAGGGGCGCAACCTATCTTGTGTACGCCTATTCCGTACGACGAATATAGCGAGAGCGAAGAGGAGAATTTGCGCTGCGATTACGCTTTGGAAAAATGCGCGAATATCGTCAAAACGCTTGCGGAAAAATACGCTTGTCAAGTGGTGGATTTTAGAAAATATTTATTGCCGATTATTCCTAATAATGGTTTTATATGCCCCGATAGAGTACATCCTACCGACAAAGGTTGTCGCGCAATCGCACAAATTTATTTGCAGGAAATAGGGGCGATAAACCGTGCGGATTTTAATACGCCGTTTGTTTTTGAGGAGTGGAATAAGCAAAGATACGACGTGGAAATCAAAGTAAAAATGCTCGATTTCATCGAACGGGTGGTATTGTGGCCACAACGTAAAACGCTCGGTTGGGGCGTCAAGGAAATGATAGCGGAAACGAGAAACCGAGTGGCGCAAGACCCTGATAAAAAAGAATATATGACGGGTTGCTACGAGATATATTTGGAGCACGCAAATAATCGCGATTATTTAGAAAACGAACTGATAAAATTGACTTTGGTGATAAGGAATAGAAAAAATTACAAATAAAAGAGAGGATAGTATAATGCAAAGCTATAATACATTTTATTTGCAAAGCGGGTGTCTTTTAACAAAAAAGGAAGAACAATTTATCGATAGTTTGAATACCGTTATAAAAAATTACCATAATTATGATATAAGCAGATATGGTTTGAATTTTGATATAATGAATATAGAATCCGTGTATCAAATTTTTTCAAACAGAAATAATAGAAATGATTATTCGCTGTTGGCTTTTTCCACTGAAAAATATACGGAACACGAATATTTTTTAAAAAGACAATGTATTTCTGCGTTAAATATATATAAAGAAAATATCATGCTTTCGCAAGAGGATTTTATTGATTTTATTGAACGAAAAAAAATTGATATTATATTTAGAGATACCATATATTTGGATTTATATGATTTTTTAATAGATGAGAATAGTATTGATTTGTATGACGAAGAAGATGAATTATGGCAAATTGTAAAAAAGATAATAAATCCAAAAATAAAATTATACAATCAAATTATTAAAAAAATAGATTTTAGTGTTCCTTGTTCTAAAAATTATTTTTGTATGTATGAAGGGCATATTTTTCTTTGTGTGGGCAATATAAATGAGAGTTTGGAAGAGAACTTCATTATAAAATTATTGATATTGGATTCATTGAAAGATATTAAAGAGCAAATGAACGATTATGCGCAAAAAAAAGAAGATGAGAGAAGAAGGGAACGTGAAGAGAAAGACCGTGCGGCAATAAAAAGACTTGAAGTGATAAAAAAACAAATAATCGACGACGAAAATTTCAAGTACTGCACGCAAGAAAAAGACCGTTTACAATATTTACGAAATATATTGACTACGGAGGATGATAGTCTTTTGGCTCTTTTAGATATGAGTTTTACCTCGACTGGTGTTGTACGCTCTTGTGGCGTAAAGAATAAAATTTTCATAAATGAGATTTGGGAAAACTTAAAAGAAAAATCAAATAAATAAAAATATCCCCACCGAAAGGGTTTTCCTTTCGGTGGGGTTTATTTTATAAAAATAAAAAGGGGTGTTGGGGTAAAAACGGTTGACTAAAATTTTTTTGTGTGCAATAATATTAGCATAATATTTATTATAGTATTAAATTATAGAAAGGAAGGATATTATGAAAAAATTTATTAAGACTTTTATTGTTGGTATTCTTACGCTTGGTTCGTTGTTCGCGTTCGGCGGTTGTAAGAAAGACAAGGCAATCGGTGTTCAAACGGGTACGACGGGCGAATTTTTCGTTAAAGGCGACGCGGATTGGGGTTTTGACGGCATCGACGGCTACGAGGCAAAAGGCTACGATAACGGCGGCCTTGCAGTAAGCGCACTTAAAAACGGCTACGTAGACTACGTTATTATCGACCAAGGCCCTGCAATCGAACTTTCCAAAGCAATTAGCGGCATTAAGGTTGTTAATATCCCCCTCACCGAAGAAGAATACGCTTACGGCGTAGACCAAAACAACGCGCAATTGTTGGCGGATATCAACGCTATTTTGGCAAGCGACGAATTTGATACGAAGTTCGAATCTATCGTAACGGCATATTCCACGGGCGTAGGCATCAACCCTATCACCAGCGCGCAATTCGATGAAAACAATTTGGACGGTCAATTGGTTGTTGCAACCAACGCTGCTTTCCCTCCGTTCGAATATAAGGAAGGGGACAAATTTGCAGGTATCGATATGGAAGTTGCGGCATACTTGGCAAGCGAACTTGGTATGCAACTCGTTATTAGAGATATGGATTTCAACGCAGTAGTAGAGTCCGTTGGTAAAAACGGCGTAGACGTTGCAATGGCAGGCCTTACCGTTACGGAAGAACGCAAGAAGTCCATTAACTTTACCACCTCTTATTACACCTCCGCGCAAGTAGTTATCACGCGTGCGGAAGACGATTCTTTCAGCGGTTGCGTAACGGCAGATGACGTAATTGCAAAACTTAAAGAACTTGCGAAATAATTGGTATGTGGGAAGTTTTTTATCGACAATTTATAACAAAGGGTGGTTATAAAACCGCCCTTGAAGGCTTATTAGCCACGGTAGAGATTGCCGTTTTCGGTTTAATCATCGGTATCGTTTTGGGTACGATTATCGCTTTGGTGAAGATTATGCCCAAGTATAAGCTTTTCCCGAAGATTATGGAAAAGATTTGCGATATTTACGTGGGCTTTTTCCGTGGTACGCCTATGGTTGTGCAACTGCTTATCGGGTATTACGTGTTAATGCCTGCGATTGGCTTGAACGCGGATGGCATAGTGGTTGCTATCGTTATTTTCGGTTTGAACAGCGGCGCATACGTAAGTGAAATTATGCGTGCAGGTATTCAATCGGTGGACGCAGGGCAATTAGAGGCAGGCAGAGCCGTAGGGCTTTCCTATTGGACGGCGATGTTCAAAATCGTTATTCCACAATCCATTAAAAACATTTTGCCTACGCTTGGCAACGAGTTTATCGTCTTGGTAAAGGAAACGTCGGTGGTAAGCTTTATCGCCGTAACCGATATTACGAAAGCGTTTAGAACGATTGGCGACGCGAACTACGAATATATTATTCCGTATTTGATGCTCGCCCTTGTATATCTCGTCTTGGTAGTCCTTATTACGATAGGTATCAAACTTATGGAAAGGAGGTTTAAGAGAAGTGATAGAAAATAACGCAAAAAACGGCGACACTTTGATTAAGATAAACGGCCTTATCAAAAGTTTTGGCAACGTTCAAGTATTAAACGGCATTGATTTAGAGGTAAAGCAAGGGGAAAAGATTGCGATTGTCGGGCCTTCGGGTTGCGGTAAATCTACCTTCCTTCGCTGTATCAACTGTATGGAAGACCCTACGGGCGGTTCGATTATATTCGAGGGCGAAAACCTTGCGGATATGAAAGTGGATATCAACGTACACCGTCAAAAGATGGGTATGGTTTTCCAACAGTTCAACCTTTTCAACAACCTCACCGTGCTCCAAAACATTATGCTTGCGCCCGTGGTGGTGGCAAAGAAAAACCGCGCAAAGAAGAAGAGAGCGAATTTCTTTAACAAGATTTTCAACGTTTTCCGTAAAGAAAAACGCGCGATGGTAGAGCTTGGCTTAACCGTCAAGGAAATAAAGCAACAGGCGGAAGAAAAGGCGAGGGCGTTGCTTAATAGAATCGGCTTGGAGGACAAAGCGGACGCATATCCCTCTACCCTTTCGGGCGGACAAAAACAACGTATCGCAATCGTGCGCGCGTTGGCAATGGAACCCAAAGTAATTCTCTTCGACGAACCTACTTCCGCGCTCGACCCTGAAATGGTAGGGGAAGTATTAGACCTTATGAAGAGCCTTGCCGACGAGGGCTTGACGATGATAATCGTTACGCACGAAATGGGCTTTGCAAGAGAAATTGCCAATAGAGTTATCTTTATTGACGAGGGCATTATCAAAGAAGAAAATTCCCCCGAGGAATTTTTCTCCAATCCCCAAAACCCTCGCTTGCAAGAATTTTTATACAAAGTATTATAAGCGGCAAACAAAAAGGAAACGGCAGTCCGTTTCCTTTTTTATTATATTGATAAGCCCCGAGGCGTATGCCTCGGGGCTTGGTGTATCGCGTTAAAAATTATTTGTTCTCTTCGGCGAGCAAGTCTTTCATCTCGTACTTGCCTGCGCCTTTTCCGTTTAAGAACTTCGCCGCGCGGATAGCGCCTGCCGCAAATACGCGTTTACTTCTTGCGCTATGCGTAATCGTGATAATTTCGTCTTCGCCTGCAAACATAACCTCGTGTTCGCCGACAATCGTACCGCCACGGACTGCGTGGATGCCGATTTCACTCTTTTCGCGTGCGCCGACGATGCCTTCGCGACCGCCCACGTAATGTTTTTTACCTTCGAACGCTTCGTTGATGGAGTCAGCGAGCATCAAAGCCGTACCGCTGGGGGCATCTTTTTTTAAATTATGGTGACGTTCGATAATTTCCACGTCATAATTATCCCCAAGCACC
>JAZRSE010000084.1:0-1639 GCA_045651305.1 Candidatus Scatosoma sp.
AAAACGTCAATTAAATCAAATAAAAACGGCAACCTTTTCTTATTTTTTCTATGAATTTTTATATTTTGGAGGCTTTTTCCGTATGGAACCCTTTGGATTATTCCAATTTTTACAATCCTTGTTAAATTCTCCGCAAGCGGCGCAAAGTAACACACCGCCGCAAACCAACGAAAACTCGTCCGACAGCGCGCCGTCCGCCCCCTCTTGCGCTCCCGTCAACGAGCCGAAAAGCAACGACGCGTACCTTAAATTTATCGCCGAACACGACAAGCGTATGCAAAAAACGAGGAAATAGCCCTCGCTATTTCCTCGCGCCATTTTTACCATATAAAGGGAATTAAACGGTATTTGACTTTCTTTTTATATTCGACGTAGCCCGTCAATTCTTTCTCTAAAACTTTTTCCTCGTAAAGGATACGCACTACGATCAACACGGGGTAAAGTAAGAATACGAAGAACGCCACCATCGAGCCAAGCACCAAGGGCATCGACAAAAACAGGAAAATGCTCGCCGTGTACATAGGGTGGCGAACTACGCCGTACAAGCCTTTGTCAATGACCTGTTGCCCCTCTTCCACCTTTATCGTTCGGGATAAGTAGGCGTTTTGCTTTAACACTACCGCCCACATCACGTAGGAAAGCAGGAGCACCCCAGCCGCCGCATAGGAATAAATCGGCGGTAAAAACCACCACCCAAAGCGGAAATCCAGCCCTGCCAATACAAAGCCTGCGATAAACATTAAACCGCTTAATTTTATCACTACGCCCTGCTCCTTTTGCTTTTCCTTGGCGTCCAAACGCCGTCTCAAAAGGTCGGGGTTTTTCCACATCATCACTACCCCTGCAAAAAACATAGGGATAAACAGCACCCCCATGAGCAGCCAGCCGCCCCAATAGGACAAGCTCCACGCAGGTAAAAATATCAACGCCCCCACCAACGCGACGCCGAGCAGGAATTTTGAAATTGCCGAAAGGAATAATTTTGCACTCATTTCTCTTACCTTTCTTTGTAAAATCCGAGTTTATCCAGCACTTTCGTGGCGGTAAGAACGCGCATAATCGCAACGGAAATAATCACGCCAACTCCGCCCTGTAATAAATTCCACGGCATATTTAAGATGGCTACGCCCGCGGTGGTAAACAGTAAAATTTCATAGAGAAAGTAGCCAACCGCCATAACGATTATCCCCACAATCCCTGCAACGATTTCCGCAAGCATACGTTGTTTGGTGGCTTTCTTCAAGCCTTGATAAACAAGCCAAGCGACAATCGCCATAGCGGATTTAATCACCAAAGTCCCAGGCGCATACGTAATATATCCAAATACGTCTGCCAAGGCAGAGCCGATGCCCCCTGCAAGCGTTCCGCAAATCGGACCTAAAATAAACACGGACAATAAAACAAAGGCATCGCCCAAGTTTACGTAACCCAAGGGAAGCGGAATTCTTATCACCATCGTCGCTACAATGGTAAGCGCCATAAACAGCGCCGTCGCAACCAGTTTTTTCGTCGTTATTTTTTTCATACAAGCAATCCCTTTTAAATTCGAGTTTTATCCCTTACATTATATCATACACGCGTGAAAAAGTAAATGGTTTTAGAGTAAAGCTCGTCTTTCCACTCCTCTAAAAATAAAAAA
>JAZRSE010000085.1:0-1769 GCA_045651305.1 Candidatus Scatosoma sp.
CCGATTAGGGCGTTTTTTTTACGTAAACTAAAAGACCCGTTGGGCGATTGCCCAACGCCTCTTTATCTATAAAATTAAATGGTTTCTACGTTGATTAAGTTTGAGTTACCGCTCTTTCCGTTCGGCGTACCGCCCGTGATAACGATAGTGTCGCCTTTCTTTGCCAAACCGCTCTTAATTGCGGCTTGTTTTGCAAAGTAGAACAAAATATCAATAGACGAATATTCGTCCGCCATTGCAGGCAAAACGCCCCAGCTTAAAGCAAGTTGTCTATACGCGTGGATATCCGTCGTTAAGCCCAAAATATTGATATTCGGTCTAAAACGGGAAACCATACGCGCCGTGCCGCCCGTCAACGTACAAACTACGATGGCTTTTGCGTTTAAGTCCTTGGCGAGCGTTGCCGCGGAGTGAGAAAGTGCCTCGGAGGGATTTTTGATAGCAAAGCTATCAATGGTTTGGATATATTCGATATGTGTTTCCGCTTGGGAGAGGATTCTCGCCATAGACGCAACCGATTCTACGGGGTATTCGCCTGCGGCGGTTTCGCCCGAGAGCATTACGGCGGAAGTGCCGTCGTAAACGGCGTTGGCTACGTCGGAAATTTCCGCACGGGTAGGACGGGGGTTGTGAATCATAGATTCTAACATTTCCGTCGCCGTAATAACGCGTTTGCCGTGGATACGGCATTGATTGATGATATATTTTTGAATATCGGGCAATTCTTCGTAAGGGATTTCTACGCCCAAGTCGCCACGGGCAACCATAATGCCGTCGCAAACTTTCATAATTTCAAGCAAGTTCTTTACGCCTGCGCGGTTTTCAATCTTTGCGATAACGTCAATGTGCTTGCCGCCGTTTTCCGTTAAAAATTCTTTTGCGTCCAATACGTCTTGCGCTTTGGAAACGAAGGAAAGAGCAACGAAATCAACGTCTTGTTGAATACCGAAAAGAATATCCGCTTTGTCTTGGTCGGAAAGGAAATCAAGATGCAATTCTTTATCGGGGAAATACATAGATTTTCTGTTGGAAAGTACACCGCCGATTTCTACAACGCAATGTACGTTGGGAGGAATTACGTCAACGACGCGGAAAACGATTAAACCGTTGTTCAAAAGGATTTTATCGCCAACAACCATTTCTTTGCAAATATCTTTATACGAAACGGAAACTTTGGTGTTATCGCCTTCAATTTCTTCGGTGGTAAAAATGAAATTGTCGCCTTCGTTTAAGGTGATTTTGCCGTCCTTGAACGTTTTAATACGGAATTCAGGGCCTTTCGTATCCAATAAGATGGGCAGGGGAACGTGTTTTTCCTCGCGAACTTCTTTAATGAGTTTGATTTTTTCCGCATAATCCTCGTGTGTGCCGTGCGAAAAATTAAGACGGATAACGTCACAACCAGCCGCCGTCATTGCGGAAATGGTCTTTTTAGTCGAGCTTGCAGGCCCGATAGTGCAAATAATCTTTGTTCTTTTCATAAAATTCTCCAACTCTTTTTGCATATAATGCAAAAAAACAAAATACAAGATAGATTTTACTATATTTTTTGAAAAAAAGCAAGAGAATTGAGTGATTTTTTTCAAAGAAAGTGGTATAATATATTTGCGATTTGAGTTTGTTATACGGTCGCGGCGTCTTTAAGACGATGAGGAAAGTCCGAGCAGCATAGGACAGGGTGCCTGATAACGTCAGGTGGAGGCGACTTTAAGGATAGTGCAACAGAAATAAACCGCAATGCCCTGCATTGTAAGGATGGAAAGGCGAGG
>JAZRSE010000086.1:0-1987 GCA_045651305.1 Candidatus Scatosoma sp.
AGTTTACAATCGTCTTTGCGCCGAGTTTTTTCGCCATTTCCAAACGCATCGGCGTACCGTCGATGGCGATAATGTGGTTGATACCCGCCGCACGGAGTACGCTAATCATTACCAAACCAACGGGGCCAAGACCTTGGATAAGTACTTTCGAATTGAAGTTGATAAGCCCCGTCGTTTGCGCTCTCTTTAATGCGTGTACGCATACGCAAGCGAGTTCGAGAATCATTCTTTCCTTCAAGTCCAAATCGTTGACTACGAAATAGGTAGAACCCTTACCGCGGATAAGCAAGTATTCTGCAAACCAACCGGTGAAGGGGTTTGCGTTGCTGTGAGGAATCAAACCGAACACGCCTTGTTTATCGCAAAGGTTGGTGTTTGCAGGTTGATTACGGCAAACGAAACATTCGCCACAGCTAATAACGCTGGTAACGAGCTTGTCGCCCACTTTGATAGGCTTGCCCGACGTATCCGCCTTAATGTTCTTACCAAGGTAAACGATTTCACCCGTACCTTCGTGACCGAGCGTTACGGGAATAATCCCGAACGGGTCAGCTTTCCACTCGTGTACGTCCGTACCGCAAACGCCGCAGCCTTCTACTTTTACAAGGATGTCGTCGTCCGTCAACGCAGGGATAGCGAATTCTTTTACTTCGATTTTCTTTTGAGCCGTAAGCATTGCAACCTTTGCCGTCTTGGGGATTTTGCCTGCGCAGCTGCTGGAAGCTTTTGCGCCGCCCATTTCGCCAAGGATTTTACGTACGATGCTCTCTACTTGAGAAGATGTAATATCCATTATTTTTCTCTCCTTTTTCCTATTAAATAATGCGGAAACTTTCGCTCAACACACAACGACGGAATCTTGTAAAGCTACGCGCGCTGGTCAAGCCTTCGCCCGTAGGCCCTGCGATAGTGAACGTCGTATGTCCTTCACCGCCGAAACCGATACCTGCATACGAGGGCGCGTTCTTAACGAAAATCGTCGTTTCCACCGCGCGAGCAAATCTCGTCAAGTGGTCGATGTTCTTCGAGTGCATATGCGCCGTATGTCTATTACCGTGCTCCGCTTTCACCGCCAAGTCGATTGCCTGGTCGATATCGTTTACACGCACGATAGGCAAAATAGGCATCATAAGTTCTTCTTGCACGAAGGGATGGTCGAAACCCGTTTCGCAAATGATACAACGGATATTTCCGCCTACCTTTACGCCGATTTTTTCGAGCAATACCGCCGCGTCACGACCAACGCAATCACGGCTAACCGTTTTCTTTACGATACCCGTCTTGGGGTTTTTGCTTTCAACGAGTACGATGTTTGCAAGCTTACTTGCTTGTTCCGCCGTAATCAAATACGCGCCGTTGTTTTGCATTTCGCTGATAAGTTGGTCTGCGATGTTCTTAAACGCAAACACCTCTTTTTCCGCGATACAAGGCAAGTTGTTGTCAAACGTACAACCGTCGATAATATCTTTTGCCGCCTTGGGAATATTTGCCGTGTCGTCTACGATTACAGGCGGGTTGCCTGCACCTGCGCCGATGGCTTTCTTGCCGCTGGAAAGCACACTTCTTACAACCCCAGGGCCGCCCGTACATACGAGCAAACGGATATTGGGGTGTTTATACATAATTTGAGCCGTATCCAACGTGGGTTTTACCACCGACGCGACGAGAACGTTCGGGCCGCCTACCGACGCGCTTGCGCGGTTGATTAAGTCTACCGCGTAGTTGGACGTTGCGATTGCATTGGGGTGCGGGCTGAACACAACGCCTTTCCCCGCCGCAATCATACCGATACTGTTACAAATAACGGTTGCCGAAGGGTTGGTACTGGGGGTGATACTACCCACGACGCCAAACGGCGCCATTTCCGTGAGCGTCAAACCGTAGTCCCCCGTTTTTACCTGCGCAACGATATCCGCCGTGCCGGGCGTTTTATCGGCAACGAGAATATGTTTCGCGGTTTTGTGTTCCACGCGTCCCATCTTCGTTT
>JAZRSE010000087.1:0-5203 GCA_045651305.1 Candidatus Scatosoma sp.
TCCGTACGATATGAACCTCTACCATCTGCCGGAGGAGGAGAAAGCGAAGCTGCAGGGCTTGCCGACCTCGCTGGATGCCGCTCTGGATGCGCTGGAGGCGGATCACGAGTACCTGACCGCCGCCGGCGTGTTCCCGGAAGAACTCATCCGCAACTTTATCAAAACCAAGCGTGAAGAATGCAAGCAAATGTCGGCAATTCCTCACCCTGCGGAATACGATAAATATTTCAATTTGTAATTTTCGAAAACAAAATAAAACCGCGGAGCGCGCTCCGCGGTTTTTTATATTTTTCTACCGAGTAAATAATCTATATCTTCGCCAAAATAATCGGCAATTTTGCAAAGATTGTTAAGGGTAATTTCCCTTTGACAAAGCAAATATCTCGAAATTGTTTGTTGGGGAATATCCACCTTTCTTGCAAACTCTGAAATACTCATATCGCTCATAAGAAGTTTTAAGTTTTGCGCAAATGCTTGCATAATCGTATTTTCCATACAATTATTTTACACCAAACGGTGTATTTTGATTGACATTACACCAAATGGTGTGATAATATATATCTACAAAATAACTTTTGGAGGTATTAACAAATGAATAACAACAATTTGGCACGCTTTTTGCTGACGTTCTTTTTGGGGTGGATAGGTAGTATTATTATCAATCACTCGAACTTGAAACCCAAGGGGTACACTTCTCGTACGTTGGCATACGTTTTTCTTAGTATGATTACGTTTGGCATTTATGGGTTGGTGGCAAGTATTTGTAACTTGATGTTTGACGAGAAAAACGAGAAAAATATAGGGTATAGAGAAGATTGACGGAAAATTAAAACACGGCGTAGCAATAAAGTGCGCCGTGTTTTTTAATTATCTTCTGCCTTCGAAAACGAGGTGGATACCCATATCTTGGATACGTTTGCAAGCCATTTTCACTCTATCGGGCTTGTATTCTTTAACGATGTGTCCGTCAAAGCCAACCGATAATTTCACGCCTGATTTTTTGACGATTTCTTGCTGTTCTTTGCTCTTCAAAAATTCGGTTACGTAGTCGTGCGTTTTATAGCCGTGCAGGCTATCCAAATTGACGTTCATTTCCCAAAAAATACCGCGTTCCGCCATCTTTCTAAAATAACGGTAGGGGTCTTCGCCGATAGATTTGATAAACGCAAACATATCGGTATGCGCAATACCCGTCGTGCAACCCGTTTTTTCGGCAAAGGGGAAAAGCTCGCCTTTTAAGAAAGAATTTCTCTCGTTCAAATGCTCTATCAAACAATAATCGAAGAAAGAAATATCCGCTTTTTCGGGCAAAGCGTAGCTATCACCCGTGATAAGGGTGCATACCTCGATGCCGCAAAGCAGGGTAATTCTGTTGCGGTAAATTTTACGCAAAGCGTCCATATGGTCGAAATAGCGTTCGAGCGTTTTGCCGTAATCGGCGTTTCTATTTGCGCCTTTATTATAGCAAAAATCCGTTCTTGCGCAACCTACGCCGTAGTTATGGTCGCAAATGCCAAGTTGTTGCACGCCGCTATTGATTGCCGCCTCAATAACCTTTTCGGGTTTGTCTTGGCTACAAAACGAATAGTAGGTGTGTGCGTGTAAATCTTGTATCATCTTCTTTCTCCGTTTTTTCTATTATAGTACAACGAAACAAATAAAGCAAGAGTTTCCGCGGAATTTTTTGCGGAATTTTAATAAATAAACTTAATATCTTTTCCCTCCAAATCTTTGGGAGGAGCGCTGTCGCTGGCAACGAAATCGTACGATTCAAGGGAGGTGAGCCTGTACGCGCCGTGTGCGTCAAACTTGGTGCTATCAATCAAAAGTATTCGTTTTTGCGCCCGTTCGAACGCGGCAAGCTTGATTTCTTTTTGGTCGAGAGAGCGTTCGTACGCGTGCCCGTCGATAACGGCGGCGCAGGAAGAAATCATTAAATCGAACTTAAAATCTTCTAGCTGTCTTGCCGTCCAGCTCCCCGTTGCGGAAATGGTGTTATACTGTACCATACCCCCAAGCATTATCAAAGTAACGTTCGGTTTTTTGGAGAGTTGAATAGCCGTTTGCAGGTTGTTGGTGACAACCGTTTTATGGCTAAAATCCATACGCTCGGCAAGCGCCAAAACGGTGGAAGAACTGTCGATAAACACCGATTTGAAAGGGGGAATATACGGCAAAGCTTTGGTTGCCGCGCGCTCCTTTTCCTGCGCGTTTTTTTCCATACGGAAAAAGATAGAAATTTCTTCGCTGTTTTCGGGCAATAACGCGCCCCCGTGGCTACGCTCGACAAGCCCCATGCCGTGCATCTCCGCAAGGTCGCGGCGAATCGTCGCCTCGCTGACGTAAAAAAGCTTGGCAAGGTGGTTTACGTTTGCCTTTTTTTTCTCTTTCAAAATGCGTAAAATCTCGTTTTGACGTTCGTTTAATGCCATAGTAGCCTCCATTATAGAAAAAATTGCGTCAAAATGTGCGTTTTTTGCACGTTTTTGTTCGTTTATGCTCATATTCTATCATAAAAAATTTTTTTTGTCAATCTTTCGCACATATATAGACAAAAATAAAAAAGTGTGATATAATATATCGAGAGAAAAAAGTGCGTGGAAGAAAGTGAACACAAACGAACATAAATCGGTTGCTTTCTCACCAAAAAAGCAAAGGGGTAAGTATGAAATACTATCTTGCAATTGACATTGGCGCGTCTTCGGGCAGACATATCGTTGCGCATCTTGAAAACGGAAAAATGATTACCGAAGAAGTTTACCGTTTCCAAAACGGGCCCGTTAACCAAATCGCTTACGACGGCAAAGAACATCTCGTTTGGGAGCCGGAACGTTTGTTTACGGAAATCCTCAACGGTTTGAAAAAGGCAGCGGAGCTTGGTAAAGTTCCGTATGCAATCGGTATCGACACGTGGGGTGTAGATTACGCGCTCCTCGACGAAAACGACAAGGCAATCGGCGGCGTATATTGCTATCGCGATTCGAGAACGGACGACACGATGGACAAGGTGCACGGCATTATTCCTTTTGAAGAGCTGTACGCAAAGACGGGTATTCAAATTTCCACGTTCAATAGCGTTTACCAATTCTATCACGATTTGGAAACGGGGCGTATGGAAAAAGCGAAATCTATGTTGATGCTCCCCGATTATTTCAACTTCCGCTTGACGGGCGTGAAGAAACAGGAATACACCAATGCAACCACGACGGGTATGGTCAACGCACTCACGCACGAGTGGGATGAGGAAATCATCGAAAAGCTCGGCTATAAGAAAGAACTCTTTGGCGAGCTTACGCAACCTGGTAGCGTCGTAGGGGAATTGAGCGATGAAGTGGCGGCGTTCGTTGGGTATAAGGCAATCGTAATGTTGCCTGCAACGCACGACACGGCAAGCGCGGTGTTGGCGGCGCCCCTTTCGGGACAAACCCCGTACATTTCCAGCGGTACTTGGTCGCTCCTCGGCGTAGAACAAAACGCGGCGCACACGGACAAGTCGGCAATGGAAGTAGGCTATTCCAACGAGGGCAGCGTAAACAAGAGTTTCCGTTTCCAAATCAACATTATGGGGCTTTGGATGATTCAACAAGTCCGTCACGAATTGGACGACAAGTACGGCTTTGTACAACTTGCGGAAATGGCGAAGGCAAACCCCGTGGATATTGAAATCAACGTAAACGACCAAGCGTTCTTCGCACCCAAGAGTATGATTGGGGCAATCAACGCGGCGGCAGGAAGAGAACTTTCCGTTGGTGAAATGGCGTACGTGATTTACAAGAACTTAGCAAGATGTTACGACGCGTCGCTCAAAGCGTTGGAAGAGGTTACGGGCGAAACGTACGAAACGCTCAACATCATCGGCGGCGGTAGCCAAAACAAACTCTTGAACGCGCTCACGAAAGAGCATACGGGCAAGAAGGTAATTGCAGGGCCTGCGGAAGGCACGGCGCTTGGCAACTTGATGATGCAAATGGTTGGCGCGGGCGATATCGCAAACGTGAACGCAGGCAGAGAAATCATTAAAAACTCGTTTGACATTTACGAAGTGTAAGCGCAAACGAAAACAAAATAAAAAATTATATTTAAGGAGTTATATATGTCCAGATACGAAGAAGCAAAAAAGATTTATGCGCAGTTTGGTATTGATACCGAAGCGGCGATGGAAAGACTTGCAAAGCTTTCCGTAAGCGTACATTGCTGGCAAGGTGACGACGTTATCGGTTTCGACGGTAGCGATTCGCTTTCCGGCGGTATCCAAACGACGGGTAACTACCCTGGTAGAGCAAGAACGCCCGAAGAACTCTTTGCAGACCTTACGACGGCTTTCAAATTGATGCCTGGTAAGAAGAGAGTAAACGTACACGCTTGCTACGCGCTCCTTGGCGAAGATAAAGGCAAGGTAGATAGAGATGCTTACGAATACAAGCATTTCGAGCCTTGGGTAAAATGGGCGAAAGAAACGGGTCTTGAAGGCGTTGACTTCAACCCCACGTGGTTCTCTCACCCGATGATGAAAGACGGCTTGTCCCTTTCTTCTCCCGATGAAAACGTTAGAAAGTTCTGGGTAAACCACGGCAAAGCTTGTATGAAGATTGCGGCGGAAATCGGTAAAGCAATGGGTAGCCCTTGCTGCGTGAACCTTTGGGTACCCGACGGCACGAAGGATATTCCTGCGGATAGACTTGGCCCCCGTCTTCGTTTGAAGAAATCGTTGGACGAAGTGCTTGAAGGCTATGATAAAGAGTGGGTTATCCCCGCAGTAGAAAGCAAGGTATTCGGTATCGGCGTAGAAAGCTACACGGTAGGCAGCAACGAATTCTATCAAAACTATGCGGCAACGCGCGGTATCTGCTGCTTGCTCGATACGGGTCACTATCACCCCACGGAAGTTGTTTCCGATAAAATCCCTTCGATGCTTGCGTTTTATGACAAAGTACAACTCCACGTTTCCCGTCCCGTTAGATGGGATAGCGACCACGTAATCGTAATGGACGACGAACTTAAAGAACTTTCCAAAGAAATTACCCGCAACGACGCGGACGATAAAGTGGTTGTTGCGCTCGACTATTTCGACGCGTCTATCAAGCGTCTTTGCGCTTGGGTAACGGGTGTACGTTCGATGCAAAATGCGCTTATGAACGCATTGCTTCAACCCTATGCGGCTATGAAGAAATTGCAGGACGAAGGCAACTTCACGAAGGTGCTT
>JAZRSE010000088.1:0-4105 GCA_045651305.1 Candidatus Scatosoma sp.
CACGCAGTTACAAGAGGGTTATACGTTCGACTGGGATAACAACTATACGGCGATTACCCAAGGGGCGTTGACGGAAACGGCGAATATTTCCAACGCAACGGCGAAATCGGCTATCCAAGGGGCAAGCTCGGGATTTGGCGATTACGTAATGCACCTTACGGGCGCGTCGAATCATGACTTTATGGGTCTTACCCGTCAAGCAGGGAACTTGCAAGTCGGGTACGTATATACCGTAGAAGTGGACTATTACGCGGTGAGCGCGAGTGGCGATTACGTAATTGCGCTTGGGGATGCGAACAATAACATTACCTTGCTTAGCGACCCGTTTAAGACGGGCTTGAATAAGTTGACCTTCGAATACGAGCCCAACAGTAACGCGCAGTTCTGTTTGACCTTCTGGACGAGCGGGGCGAGCTTGGACGTATATCTCGGCGATATCAAAATTACCGCGAAGAAGGCGGCGGTGGCGCGTACCGATTATCACGCGGTTACCGACGATGAAATTTTAGCGGGTTACACGTACGATTGGAGTGAAAACAATATCGTTTCCATGAGCAATCACAGTAAATACGTGGCGTTGGACGATATCGAGGACGCTACTTTAAAGACCAACCTTACGAATACGGGCGCGTTTACAAACGGTTACGCGTTGAAATTCGCAGGCTCGACGGGCGGGGCGTATATCAATCCGCTTTCGGGGGAATTGGTAGAGGGGGCTACTTATACCGTTTCCTTTACCGCGTACGAAGTAACCAGAGGTTCGACGACGTTGTTGCTTATGGATAGCGGTAACGCGCAAGCGGGACGCACCGATTTCAGTCTTAAGAGCAATTCCAACGGTACGGTTACTTACACGACGGAGTTCAAAGTGGCGAGCACTTACGAGCACGTGAGCATTTACATAATTTCGGGTTGTGAACTGTATATTTCCAGTCTTACCCTTTCCCGTACGGAAGTGGAAGATACGTCGAACTTGACGGAGGTGCAAATTATCGGCACGAAATCGGCGAGCGATTGCAATGCGTATTCGCAAGGTACTTTGGTAGATACGCCCACGGCGGCGGTCGGGCAAGAGGGCTTTGGCGAACAAGCGTATAAACTCGCGCCGAGAAATAACGATAAGACGTTCGATTTGTTTAGCACGAGCGGGCTTACCGTCGAAGACCCTTATTTCAAATCCATTACGGTTACCGTATATTATTACGTAGAAAGCGTAACGGGCTCGGGCTTGTATTTGCAAATGGGCGGTAGTAACTTCCAACAACTCACGGGTACGAGTGTGGGATATCATAAAGCGACGTTCACGTTCGAATATACGTTCAGCTCTTTATGTATTCATTACCAAGACGGTAACTTCGGTACGATTTATATCGGTAGCGTGGATTATTCGGTAACGACCTTGCGCGATTTGAGCGATACTTCGCTTGTGGAGCGTAGCGATTATAAGTATGTAACGACGGCGGAAATGACGGCTACGAACGGCTACACGTACGATTTTGCTACGGATAACGCGTTGAGGATTAGCGCGAACGCGGAATACCGTCAAATTAGCGGTATGGGCAGCGAAACGTTGAAGGCGGCATTGACGGACACGGGCGCGTTCACGAGCGGTTACGCGTTGCGATTGAACGGTATCGGCAGTTCGTATATTCAGGCGTTGAACTACAACCTTATCGAGGGCTATACTTATACGATTACCTTCGACGCGTACCAAGTAGCGGCGGGTGGCGTTTGCATTTTGCCTATGGGCGGTCAACAGGTGGGGACGATAAACTTCTCCGTTACGAAGAACTCGAACGGTACGCACCGTTACACGGCTACCTTTACGGCGGAAGAGGGGTATTTGCGTCTTAATATGTATATTACCGCGCAATGCGATTTGTATTTGGCGAACTTTACCGTGAAAGCGGTAGCGCCTACGGAGAACGTTCCTACGGTGGATATCGTAGAAGATGCGTACGTAGGGGAAAGCGCAACCGTAGCGCTTAGCAATAACGGTTACGCTACGGCAAACGCGATTGCGGTTACCCCTTCGTCGAACACTGCGGGCGTTTGGGTAAACGTAAGCGATTTGGATAATTTCGAAGTAGGCGCAAAAGTACATCTTTCCTTCCGTTTGAACCCGAGCGGTACGGCTTGGTACGCAGACGTGAAAGTGTATGACGGCGCGGGCGTATTGATTGATTACGCGTATCCTGCGAACGGTTGGAGCTACGTCAATTACGACGCGGAAGTTGTAGAAAAGGACGGCGTGAAGTACGTCTATATCGGTTTGAATAACGCGTCGGGCGACGTTTGCTACGTGTCCAACGTGCAAGTAGATGAGAATACCACCGACCTTGAAAACTTGTTCGGTGGAACGAAGATTACGCAACTTGCCAACGTCTCTAACGCGCAAATGGAAGGGTATTTGATTAAGACCACGGACGGCAAGACGGTGATTTTGGACGGCGGTACTACTGCGGAAACGACGGCTTTGTATAACCTTATCAAAGCGAACGTTACGGCGGACGCCGAAGGTAAATACGTAATCGACGCTTGGTTTATTTCCCATTACCATAGCGACCACGTAGGCGCGTTGATTGAAATGCTCAACACCTGCGACGATATTTATATTACGACCTTGTATTACGATTTCAGTGGCGCGCAAGAGAGCTTTGACGCGGTAGAATACGCGCACGTAACGGGGCTTGCCTCCGCGCTTTCTATCCACGCAAGCAAAGTCGGCTCTGTCGTTACCCCGAAAAAGGGCGACGAAGTGGTTGTCGGTACGGTAACCATGAAAGTACTCAATACCGCGTACTTCGGTTCTTCGAGCAACGTAATCAATAACTCGTCTATCGTGTATAAATTGGAAACGGAAGGGGAATCGGTGTTGTTCCTTAACGACTTGGGCGATTACGGCGATACGTTGTTAAACGATAGCTATTTTGAGGCGGAAATGAAAACTTGTACGGTAGTGCAAATGGCGCACCACGGTCAGGCAGGTACGACGGATAAGTTCTATAAAGCTATCGACGATATTCGCGTGTGCTTGTACGCGGCTCCCGCTTGGTTGTACGACGTAACCGGCGGTAACGGTATCGGCTCGGGTACGTATCAAACGCTTGGCACGAGAGAATTGATGCGCGCGCTTGGCGTAAGATATAGTTTCTCTATGGTAAACGGCAACGTTGTTCTTGGCTAAAATAATTGCATTGACGGAATAGATTGTCGCCTCACGCAAAACGTGGGGCGACGATTGTTTTGGTCGTTTTGGCTTGCTCGGTTTGTGAAAATTGGGTGAAAACTATTGACAGTAATTATATTGTAATATATAATTATACAAACGTATTGTCAAAAATAGGGGAAAATGATTTTTTTCGATACCGTTTTTGGGATTATGGTATAAAAATGGAGGATATGGATTTATGAAATTCAAAAAACTCGGTAAAAGTTTATTGATGGTAAGCTTGGCGGCTTGCCTTTCGTTTGGTATGTTCGCTTGCGGCAAGGACGACGATAATGCGGCAGGTGGCGGCGGTGCAACCAACGTAGACCAAACGCCCACGAAACTTGGTCAAGTAACCGTTGTTCTCGACGGTGCGACGGCAAGCTGGGAGGCGGTAGAAAATGCAATCGGCTACGAATATTCTTTTGATAACGGCGTAAGCTTTACGTTCACGACGGAAACGTCCGTTGCGGTTGAGGCAGGCAAAACGATTATCGTCCGCGCGGCAGGCGACGGCGTAAATTATCGTCATGGCAATTGGAGCAACGTTGTTGGCGGCGGTAGCCAAGGCGACGATAACCAAGGCGGCGATAACCAAGGCGGTGGTGACCAAGGTGACGATAGCCAAGGCGGCGACGTACAAGCAACGCCGCTTGCAACCCCTGACGTAGAGCTCAACGGCAACGTAGTAAGCTGGGGTACGGTTGAATACGCGATTGAATACGTATACGTAATCGGTAACGGCGCAGAACAAACGACGACGGCTACCGAAATGCAAATTCAAGTGGGCGATACGTTTAAGGTAAAGGCGAAAGGCAACGGCACGACGTACACGGATAGCGATTGGTCGGCGGTGATAGAGTACACGCAAAAGCTCGAAGTTCCCGTGGTAAC
>JAZRSE010000089.1:0-2825 GCA_045651305.1 Candidatus Scatosoma sp.
TACTTCTTCGCGCGTTAAATCGAGCACGTACTGGTCGCGCCGTACGCAGGCGTCGATACCGTCCGCGTGGATAATCCAATCGGGGTGCGCGCGATATAAATCGCTGCTGCCATTCACCATTTCAGGCTCGAACCAAAGCCCGAATTTCAAGCCGTTCTTGTGCGCGTGGTCGATAATCGGCGTTAAGCCTTGCAGAAGTTTATCCAAGTTGACAAACCAATCGCCAAGCCCCGAAGTATCATCGTTTCTAACGCCAAACCAACCATCGTCCAACACAAACGTATCAATGCCCGTACCATGTACGGAATCAATGATATTGCAAAGCTTTTCCGTATTGAAATCGAAATAGGTCGCTTCCCAGTTGTTGATAACAATCGGTCTTGCCTTTTTCACAAATCTATCGTTGATTAAGTAATTACGGTATAAATCGTGGAAAGCCCTGCTCATACCGCCCAAGCCTTCATTCGAATACACCATAACGACTTCGGGCGTGACAAATTTTTCGTTCGGTTTTACTTTCCACGAGAAATCGTAATCGTTCAAACCGCCAACCAAACGCACTTCGTCGTTTTGCCCAACGTGCGCCTTGAATGCAAAATTACCGCTATATACAAGATTGTAGCCGTATGCATCCCCTTGATTCTCGTTCGTGTCTTTGCGAACAAGCGCAATAAAAGGATTCATTTGCGACGAAGAAACACCGCGACAGCTATCCACCGTAAACGTGCCGTGGGAAAGCTTCGTACGTTCCATTACGCGTTCTCTTAAATGCGCGCCAGGCAAAGTAATCGCTTCCCAGTTTTTATCGGAATAATCTACGCAACACGAAAAAGCTCTATCCAGCGTAAAAGACGTTTCCCCTTCGTTGCAGATTTCCGTATGGCGTAAAATAACGGGCAAGTCTTCAAAAACGGTATAGTACAAAACTACCTTCGCATTGTGTACTTTATCCTTCAAAGAAACCGCCAAGGTTTGTCCGCCTTTAACCGACGGCATACCGTCCAAGTTCGGCTTCGCTTCGTACATGGTATGCCCGTCGTAAACCAAATCACTCACACGAACGCCGTTGAAATCAAACGCAAGCATACTTTCTCTATAATCACTTCTGCCAAAGGTAGGACATTCGTTATGGTAAACGTCCAACGAATCCCGACGTGTACCATAAGGCAAACCCGTACCGTGACCGCGATCCGCTTGAAAAACGCTAAACGCAAGATCTTCCCTTGGAATGCGCTTCCCATAATATAAATGGTTCAAAAAGCCTAATTCGTGAACACGAAACGCATACGTCACGTCTTTGCTTTCCAAATAGAAGGTTTGATTTTCTTTTTCAAAATAAATCATATCTTTCCCCTTTACGGCTTTATGCCAACAAGCGTTTTACCTTTTCAATAAACGACGTATGCCAAGCGGCATCTCTTGGATATACGGTATAACCAGAAACGCCTTCGTTTTTCAGCATTTCTTGCACTCTCTCTTTGCCGATTTTCTTTTCTAACGTGTACAGCAAGTCGCAATCTTCAAAGCCCATACCGATGATTTCCGAACGCAAAGAAAGATTTACGCCATCGCCGTTTGGATACACGATAAATCCATCGCCAGGGGGGAATGCTCCGCCTGCGTTCGTTACCGCATACGGATTGATTTCCGCATACGAAAGTCCGCTGTTATAGAAGTTAAAGCCCCAGTGCAAGAAACCGTTTACGTTCGTTTGATAAAGCTGTAAGCCTAATACTCTTGTACGCTGCGAAGGCATATTGATGAAACGATTGCTATAATATCCGTCCGACGGCTCGCAACAATTATATACGAGCATATTTTCCACGTCGTTTTTGAAGAAATCGTCAACGTGTCGAAGTTCGGGTACGGGAATATCCACAAGCCCCTTTTCGTAGTATTCGTAATGGCTGAGCGCGTCCATCGTGGATATGTTACCGATATGCTTTTTCACCAAATCTCTGCAAGCCTTGTAGCGTTCTACGTGCTTTTCGTTCGGCTCGTCCGTGATATGGAAACTGCATTTATCTTCAATCCCTTCTTGCTTGATAAACGCAACCAATTCAGGTAAAAACGCATTCAAAAACGCTTGATATTCTTCTCCGCAGGAATCGGTTTCCCAACCGAAGATTTTTTCTTCTTTTCCGTTTACCAAAGCAATAATTTTCGGACAATGCGCGCCGCCCCATTGCGTAAACAAATGCGAGAATTCGATATATTCTATCCCACGCGCAAATACGAAGTCCAAAAACTCTTTTAACTTGGAAAAATCAAAGGTATAGTTATCGCCGTCTTTGTTTACGCCGATTAGCTGCGCCGTCATTCTTTCGCCGCCGACGTAGGTGTCGAGCGCAGGCGTGAAAATCGGCGTTAAAAGCATATTAAAGCCCGAACGCGTGTATGCGGACAAATAGTGTTCAAACGCCTTATAAAACCCCAAAGAAAACGGTTCTACGCCGTGCATACGACAAATACTGTCGTAGTGCATCCAATTCGTCTTTTTTATGGGAGCAGACTGCAAACAAGCGTCTATAACTTCCAATTCGTATTCCGTTTCCCCCATCAGCTTGCCGTCTTTATCCAAGACTTGGAAACCGATTTTATGAATACCGACAGGCAGAGTTTCGTTCGGCTCTACGCACACCCACAAGCATTTATTTCCGCTTGGCGGCAGAACGATATCCCCGCGCCTATAAGGACGAATTACGTCGGGGTACACCCCCGAACCGCCCAAATAATAATCGTCCGTCTTGCCGATAAAGGTATATTCCGCAGGAACGCTGTCAATTACACTTAAAGTGATATACGGCGCTAACCCCCCCGTTACG
>JAZRSE010000090.1:0-5883 GCA_045651305.1 Candidatus Scatosoma sp.
GCAAAATATTTCAATTCATATAAGGTTTTATTTGTCGAAATATGATAAAAAAATGACGAAAAAACAAAAAATGGCATCAAATTGTTGACAGGGGTATTTTCAAAGTGGTATAATAATGAAAATAGACGAAAAAAAATCTATCTTAATGAAGAAGAAAACGGACGTTCCGTAGAAGAAAAAAAACGGAAATACAATGAGGAAGAAATGAACGTAGCTTTGTTGATATTAGGTATGTGCGGAGGTGGTGCGCTTACGGGGATATTCTCTCGTAAATTGCGCGGCGAGGCACGTATTTTCAAACGCACGGTAGCTTGGAAAGATTTTGTTTTATACGCGCTTTCCGTTTTGTTATTCGTGACGTATATTCCCTATCTTATCTCGTTGGAGGTTATAGGCGACCAAATAGGGCTTGAAGGAGGGGTATTCTCCGCAGGCAAGACGGCAGGGCTTGCGATTTTGAAATGGTTGGCGTATTTCTCGCTTGCCGTTTGTATGGTGCAACCCTTTTTCAAAAAGAAAAACGTGCGTGATTTCACGGCGTTCTTCGTGCCTGTAATACTTATTCTTAACGCAGTATTCTTAAAACCTTATTCGGTATTCGTTACGGGTGGCGTAGCGTATTACGATTATAGAATTATCATTTATGCCGTTAGCCTTGGTTTGGCGGCGTGCGTAGCGGGCAACGCGCTTTGCTCGGTTATCCTTGAAAAGGATTTTGGAAAAATCGGCAAAAGGCTTGGGCTTGCTACGGCGTTTATGCTTATTTGGTTGATAGGCTTTATGCCCTATTACGTGCCGCAGCTCTTCCTTGGTTACGTAGGCGGCATAACGGACGAATTTAGCTTGACGCATAGATTGCTCATATATACGTGTATTGCGTTTATGTTCGCAGGGTATATATTGTATCGCAAAAAGCCCCAAGAGGAAAAACGCTTTTTCCTCGTGTTCCTTGCTCTTAGCGGATTTTTGCAATATTTCAGCTATACGAGCCATCGTGCGGGCGTAACGACTTTGCCTTTCCACCTTTGCAATACGGCAATGATATTGATGTTGCTTGCGTACGTTTTCCGTTGGAATAGTATTTTCTATTTCACCTATCTCGTAAACGTATTGGGTGCATTTATCGCAATTCTCTTACCCGATATGAACGGGGAGTTGACGCAAAGCCTTATTCTTATGTTCTGGTACAATCATACGTACGCGTTCGTGTTGCCTATCTTCGGTGTGGCGCTTGGGTTCTTCCCTCGTCCCAATATCAAGATGATGTACAAGGCAATCGCCGCGTTTACAGGGTACGTTTTAGTGGTTGTTTTCCTCAACGGCTGGCTTAACAACTCTCCCACGCTTAACCCTGACGGACATTTGGTAGACTATTTCTTCTTGTACGGCAATAAATTTATAGACTTGTTTGCGTTCACGATGCCGTTAAAGAATTTCGTAGCGGATTTCTATATCGGCAGTATGCATTTGAAAATCTATTGGCTGTACGATTTGGCTATCTGGGCTGTGTACGTAGCGTTGATGTTCCTTATTTGGGGTATCTACGCAACGTTGTATCGCACTTCCGACGCGCATAAAGAATTGGCAAGAAAGGCGAAATTGATGAGAGTAGACCACGCGCAGTTACTCAAAGAATTGGACGGTAGGTCGGTAAAAGAACCGTTGTCGCCCGAAGGAGCACATATGATTAAATTTACGAATTTCACAAAGACCTACGCCGGCACGGAAAAGAAAGCGGTAGATAATTTGAATTTGGAAATCCTCGAAGGGGAAGTGTTCGGCTTTATCGGCCATAACGGCGCAGGTAAGAGTACGACGATTAAGAGCCTTGTAGGTATCCAATCAATCACGGAAGGTAAAATCGAGGTACAAGGCTACGACGTAGCTCGTCAACCGTTAGAGGCGAAATTGAATATGGGTTACGTATCGGATAACCACGCGGTATATGAAAACCTTACGGGTAGAGAATATATCAGCTACGTTGCCGATTTGTATATGGTAAACGAAGAGGATAAAAAGGAGCGTATTGAAAAATACGCCAAGATGTTCCATTTGGAAAAGGCGCTCGATAGCGAAATCAAATGCTATTCGCACGGTATGAAACAAAAGACGATGGTAATCGGCGCGCTTATCCACAACCCCAAAGTATGGGTATTGGACGAACCGCTTACGGGGTTAGACCCGACGAGCGCTTGGCAAATCAAAGAATGTATGCGCCAACACGCGGACGCAGGCAACATCGTATTCTTTTCCAGCCACGTTATCGAAGTTGTAGAGAAAGTGTGCGATAGAATTGCAATCATTAGCGGCGGTAAGCTTTGCCGCGTAGCAAGAGTAGACGATATCCAAAAAGAAGGGCTTTCGTTGGAAGAAGTATATTTGCAATACGCGCAAAAGACGACGAAAGAGGATATGGAAGGCGAGAGAGTATAAAATATGAAACAAGCGAAAGAGATAAAAAACACCCCTTATAGGCGGGTTAAATATCTGTCGCTGATGCAGATGGGCGAACAACTTCGCGCGAAGAAAACTCGTTCGACGAAGACGAAAGCGTTTATCACCTTTTTGAAATGTTGTATCACGGTAGCGGTAACGGCAATTATTATGTTCGTGTTATCCTTCCTGCAAAACAAGTTTCAGGTGAAAACGTCGAGAGATATGTTCGTGTTCTTCATCTTCATTACACAGATAATCACGTTGCTTTCTTGCGTTAGCAGTATGATTTCGGTGCTATACACAAGCAAGGATAATACGATGCTATTGGCGTTCCCTTGTACGTACGGCGAAATCTTTTTAAGCCGTATCATCGTTTTCTCGATTGGGGAATTGAAAAAGAGCGCGTTCTTCCTCGTTCCTATCCTGCTCGCTTTCGGGTTGCAGGTAGGGGGCGTGGCATATTGGTTGCTCATTATCCCTATGTGGGTGATGCTTTGTTTGTTGCCCGTACTTATCGGCGCGTTGCTTTCCATACCGCTCGTGTACGTAAAACGCTTTTTGGGTAAACACGTTAGCGTGTACGCAACGTTGGTAGTTCTTCTTATTGCAGGGCTCTTCTTTGGCGTAACGATATTATTGCAAAAATTGCCCGACCCGTTGCGTTTGATTGCCGTTTACGGTCAATTCATTAAGAAATTGGAAGGTTTCTTCGCCGCTACGCGTAGCTGGTCGCTTTGGTATGCGTTTATCGGCGCGGCAATGTTTGGCGAGGCGGTGTATTGGACGTTGCCCGTATCCATTGCAATCTTTGCGGCGTTTGGCACGGCTTGTTTCTTGATTGCCCGTCCCTTCTACTTCAAGGCGGTTTCCTCCACGGTAGAGGCAGGCAGAACGAAGAAACATAAACCCCGTCAACATAAGTTTAACAACCTTTTCTTGACGTTCTTCCGTAAAGAATTGAAATTGTTTTTTAGAAACTCGCAATCGGTGAACTCGGCAGTAACGACGATTTTGCTTTTCCCGTTCATCTCGTACGTGTTCAACTTCGTATTGCTCGTTATCAATAAAACCTCCTTGGGCGACTTTATGAGCATTGCGTTCAACGTAATGATAACGCTTAGCGTACTTAGCGCAAACAACGCAAACGTAGCGGCGTCTATCTCTTCGGAGGGGAACGAGTTTGCGGTGTTAAAAACCGCGCCCTCCAATACCTCGGTAATTTGTTGGGCAAAGATAGCGGTAACCTCGCTCGTTAATTTAGTGGCGATGGCGGCAACGTTCATTATGTTGACGTTCACCACCAATCTTGGCAACGGCGACTTGGTTTTGATGGCGTTGCTGTTGTTGATAATAACGACGGCGCATATCTTTTGGAGTTTCCAACTCGATATCAATAACCCGCGCATATTAGACTACGCGCAAAAGGGTAATAACGTCGTGGATAACGTAAACATCGGTAAATCTATTGTAATTGGCTTTATCGTGGCAACGCTTGCAGGCGTGCTTGCATTGTTATTGTTGTTGGACGCAACGAAAGCAAGCGGTTGGTTGCGTTTGTTTGCGATAGCAGGTGCTTTCCTCGTGGCAAGATTCTATCTTTTAAGACGGAATATCAAAGTATATTTCAACGATATTCAAATGTAACGGGGTGCGGATATGAATAAGAAAGTCGTATATATAGTGATTTTAATCGAATGTATCCTCGCCGTGTTCTTGATAAGTTTCTTTGGACAAGCAATCTTTAACTCCACGCGAAACATCGCCGTAAACGAGTTGTATTTCACCTACGAAGACGGCACGAAGATAGCGGACGAAACGCCGTTGAAATTCGAACTTCGCGGTTCGAAAAACGAATATCAGTTGTATTGGACGATAGGCCCTGATAACGCTGTAAATAAAGAGGTGTACTTTACGTCGAGCGACACCAATTTTGCGGAAGTGGACAAAGACGGCGTAGTAACCTTCTATGAAAGAACGGGCTCCGTTATCATCACCGTCGCAACGTTGGACGGTAGCAATATCGTAGACACCATCCGTATCGTATTGCAAAAGACGTCGGGCGGCGACGTGGATATTTAATCAAAAGAAAAAAAAGTCTATTACGTCGATAACGTCGACGAGAATATAGAAAAAGGAGAAAAAGGTATGAAAAAACTGAAAGGTGTAGTAGCAAGCATACTCGCATTAAGTTGTATCAACTTGGTGGGATGCGAAAAGGGTGACGATTCGTACGTCGTTACTTTGTACGTAGACGGTGTAGCTCATAGCACGATTGACGTGGATAAAGACAGTCAGTTGTCTGCTCCTACGGCGCCGACGAAAGAGGGTTATAGCTTTGTTGGTTGGTATACGGATGCGGAATGTACGCAAAAGTATGAACCCAGCGTATTGAGCGCAAACTTGACGTTGTATGCAAAATACGAGGCAAAACAACTTCGTATTTCGTTGGACCTTAACGGCGGTGCGCTTGAAGAGGGCGTAAACAAATACGTATTGGTAAAACACAACGAAACGTATTCCTTGCCCGTACCGAGCAAAACCAACTATAACTTCGTAGGTTGGGTAATTGAAAACGAGGACGGCACGACGGCTGAATTCGCTGCGAGCGGCACGTATAGCTTAACGAGCGGTTGTTTCCTTACGGCTGTATGGGAAAAGGCAAGTGAAGGCGAAGGCGAAGAGAGCGATAACCTTTTCGTTAACGTAGACGGCAGATATTTCAAAGAACGTGCGAGCGTAGAAGACGAATTCACGTACGTATTCGTTACGGGTATGACGTATAACTTCTCGACGTTGAAAGAGCTTGGCATCGTTGGCGCAGGTAGCGCAATCGAACAAAACGGCTTGTCTTTCAAAGCGGTTAACGCGGTGGAAGATTTCAAACTTCAAATCACGAAAGAAGTAGAGGGCACGGAAGTTTCCTACGAACGTAACGCAAAGATTGTAGACCAAGTAGAAACGTTTGACGGCGGTAACGATTATCTTGCCTCTTGGGGCGCAACGGTGGATAGAACCATCAACTTCCAAGACGCAAGCAAGAACGTTGCTGCAACGACGATGGCGATTGGTAGAGAAAACTATATCCCCGATATGCAAATGTTCAACGACAAAGACGAACCGTTGAATATGGAAACGGCATACGTAGAAATCACGATGAAAGACGACGGCGTGGCAACGGAAGATTTCACGCTTGAAAACGGCGCGTTTACGTTTGGTGATTCCATTGCGGCAGGCTCGGTTGTAGAAATTACGTATGCGCCGAGATATTCGATTACCAACCAATCCAAGACGATTAAATTGACGCTTAACGAGGGCGTAAACGTTTACAACAACGCACAGTTGCGCGCGGCTTACGGCGACGACGCGGTTAGCGAAATCAACATACTTCGCAACATCAAAGCGGAAGTTGCTCCGGGAGATTGGGTACAAGGATACGAAGGTCAATAT
>JAZRSE010000091.1:0-8588 GCA_045651305.1 Candidatus Scatosoma sp.
ATGCACGTTGCGCGCGCTTTGCAAAAGTACGTACAGGGCACGGACGGCGAAATTTACGAAAGATACCTCTCGCGTGGAAAGGTTGCAAATTCCAACATTGGCAGACCCACCCCTTTGGAGGCGGTGGAGATTATTCACGCGCTTGGCGGCAGGGCGGTTTTGGCGCACCCAGGGCGGATTGTTTCGCAGGAGAAAGAGGCGCTCGTTTTTGCGTTGAAAGAAGGGGGCTTGGACGGTATAGAAGCTTTCTACACGACGCATACTGATAGGGAAACGGCGCACTTTCAAGCGCTTGCAAAAAAGTGGGATTTAATCGTGACGGGCGGCTCGGATACGCACGTAGAAGACGGCACGCACGCCGTTGGCTCGCCCGCGTTTTTCCTTGCCGACGAAAGATTGCTCGCCCTTGTCGAAACTCCTTAATTTTTTGGTTTTACCCCTTGGTTTTTGCGCTACATATTGGGGGATAACGTATGAAGAAAACGCTTTTCAAACGCTACGTCTTAACGTTTACGCTTACGACGGGCGTTTTTATTTTATCCTCTTTTCCCTTTTATCTATTGCAAGCGGCGGCGGAAAAAACGAATTTCGGTTGGAAAAAGCTCGCCTCATACACGACGTATTTTAACGAAGAGGACGGGGATAGAAGTGAAAATATCCGTATTGCCGCATCGCTTATCGACGGCATCGTCTTGCAATCGTACGGCGATTTTTCCTTTAATCAAACGGTGGGCAGACGCACGGAAGAGGCAGGGTTTAAGCAGGCGAAAATTATCGTAAACGGGGAATACGTTTTGGGCGTTGGCGGCGGCGTTTGCCAAGTGAGCACCACGCTATATAACGCCGCGCTTTTGACGGGGCTAACGGTGAAAGAATTTCATCCGCACTCTTTAAGGGTTAGCTACGTGCCGCCCTCGCGCGATGCGATGGTGTCCACGCATAGCGATTTGAAGATTTATAACCCCTACGACTTTCCCGTTTTGTTGCAGGCAACCACCTTTTTGGGTGGACTGCGCGTTGGATTTTACGGGGAGGGGAGAATAGATAATTACACGATAATTTCCACGACGCTTGGGGAAATTCCACCGCCGCCGCCCGTTATAAAAACGGGCGAGAGGGAGGAGATTTTACGCGAGGAGAAGAAGGGCACGAGGAGCGAGGCGTATATAGAACGCCGCCAAAACGGAGTTTTGCTCTCGAAAAAACGCCTGCGTGTGGATAATTATTTGCCCACGCAAGGGATACTCGTCAAAAAAATCGAAAATCCGCACGATTAACTTATGTTAAACTCCTTTCAAACGTTTGTCTTTTTTTGGAATAAATGGTATAATAATACCGTATAAAATAGGGGCAAGCGGTTTTTTTATAAAAAAACCACTTAATCCCTTACGTAAAGGTAGGCTTTTTATGGAAAGATTGCAATTGAAAGAATTGAACAAGAACCTTGACGCGTATGCAGGCAAGGAAGTGACGGTGGCAGGCTGGGCGAGAACGATTCGCGATTCCAAAGCGTTTGGATTTATCGAGCTCAACGACGGTAGCTGTTTTAAGAGCACGCAAATCGTTTTTGAAAGGGCGAACCTTGACAATTACGACGAAATCGCGCATACCAACGTTGGTGCGTCGCTCATTGTAAAGGGTATCGTAGTGCTTACGCCTGAAAATAAACAACCGTATGAAATTAAGGCGACGTCCGTTGCGGTGGAAGGGGAATCGACGCCCGATTATCCCTTGCAAAAGAAACGCCACTCGGTAGAATTTTTGCGTGAAATCGCATACCTCCGTCCAAGAACGAATCTCTTTGGCGCGGCGTTTAGAATTCGTAGCGAGGCGGCGATTGCTATTCATAAATTCTTCAACGAAAGAGGGTTTGTCTACGTGCATACCCCCATCATCACGGGCAGCGATTGCGAGGGTGCAGGCGCAATGTTCCAAGTGACCACTTTGGATATGAACGCGGAGAAGAAGGCGGGCGAGCCCGATTACAAGCAAGACTTCTTCGGCAAGAAGGCGGCGCTCACCGTTTCGGGGCAACTCAATGCGGAAACGTACGCAATGGCGTTTGGCAACGTGTACACGTTCGGCCCTACCTTCCGTGCGGAACACTCTAACACGGCAAGACACGCGGCGGAATTTTGGATGATTGAGCCGGAAATGGCGTTTTGCGATTTGGCAGGGGATATGGAAATTGCGGAGGCGATGGTGAAATACATCATCAACTACGTAATGGAAACGTGCGCGGACGAGCTTAACTTCCTCAACCAATTCGTGGATAAGGGATTGCTTGAAAGATTGAAAAACGTTGCGGAAAACGCGTTCGTGAGATTGACGTACACCGAGGCAATCGAAATTTTGAAAGAAAACGCAGACAAGTTCGACGATAAAAATATTTTCTGGGGCAAGGATTTGCAAAGCGAACACGAACGTTTCTTGACGGAAACGGTATTCCAAAAACCCGTGTTCCTTATCAATTACCCCAAGGAAATTAAGGCGTTCTATATGAAACAAAACCCCGACGGAAAGACGGTTGCGGCGGTGGATATGCTCGTGCCCGGTATTGGCGAGCTTATCGGCGGTTCGCAAAGAGAGGACGATTACGACAAGCTCGTTGCTCGCATTAAGGAGCTTGGTATGGACCCTGCCGATTATTGGTGGTATTTGGATTTGAGAAAGTACGGCGGAACGACGCACGCAGGCTTTGGCTTGGGCTTTGAACGTATGGTAATGTACCTCACGGGTATTTCCAATATCCGCGACGTTGTGCCTTATCCTAGAACGTTTGGGGATTTGAAATATTAAAGAGAATTGGTTGACGCCGTGAATTGCGTTTTGGACGAGGATTGACGGCGTTGCCGTCGTGATTTGCACGCTAAATGGTGCGCTATGAAAATAATTGCGATAAGGAGAAAGATATGATTAAAATTGTTATTGACGCTATGGGCGGCGATTACGCTCCCGTAGAACAAGTGAAAGGCGCGGTGACTGCGCTCAATAGAAATAAAGACGTAAGCTTGATTTTGGTGGGCGACGAAACGCAAATTAAAGCGGAACTTGCCAACTATAAATACGATGCAAGCCGTTTGGAAATCGTGCATACCACGGAAACGATTGGTATGGAAGAAGTGCCGACGAAAGCGGTTAAGACGAAGAAAGATTCTTCGCTCGTCGTTGCTTTCCGTATGCTCAAAGAGGGCAAGGCGGACGGTTTGGTGTCCTCCGGCTCGACGGGCGCGGTATTGACGGCAGGCGTGCTTATCTTGGGTAGATTGAAAGGGGTTTCCCGCCCTGCGCTTTGCCCTGCTATCCCCAACTATCGCGGCGAGAGTACGTTCATTTGCGATTGCGGCGCGAATTTGGAGTGTAAACCTGTCAATCTTTTGCACTTTGCAGTAATGGCGTCGGCGTATGCGGAGGCGGTTTACGGCGTGAAAAATCCTCGCGTGGGGCTTTTGAACAACGGCACGGAAGACCATAAGGGTTTGCCTTTGCAACAAGAGGTACACGCGTTGCTTAAAGACGTGGATTGCGTAAACTACGTAGGCAACGTAGAGGGCAGAGAGGTAATGTTCGGCGACGTAGACGTCGTTGTTTCGGACGGCTTTACGGGGAATATCGCCACCAAGGCAATCGAAGGCTGTGCAAAGGCGATTTCCACCATTTTGAAAAAGGAATACAAGCGCAATATCTTTACGAAAATCGGCGCGATTTTCTCTTCGGGCGTGTTGAAGAGATTTAAGCAAAACCTCGATTACGAGGGAAAGGGCGGCGCAATGTTCTTGGGTTTGCAAAAGGCGGTTGTTAAGGGACACGGCAACTCGAAAGAGCGTGCTTTCGCCGCTTGTATAGAACAAGCTATCAATGCCGTTCGCGGTGATATGGTAGGCAAGATGAAGGATATGATTGATAATATCAATATGGACGCTTTGGCGGAAACGGCAAAGACGGCTACGGAAAACGGAGCGCAGTAATGCACGCCGTTTTTTCGGGAATAGAGGAAAAAATAGGGTATCGCTTTGCCGATAAAAGGTTGCTTGAAGAGGCGTTCACGCACGTAACCTACGCGCACGCGCACGGCGGCACGGACAACGAGAGAGTGGAGTTTTTAGGGGATACGGTGTTGCAATTCGCTATCACCGACTACCTGTATAAAAAGTACCCCGACAAGACGGAGGGAGAACTCACGCGGTTGCGCGCAAAACTCGTTTGCGAAGAGGCGCTTTTAGAGGTCGTGGAAAAGATAGGGCTTGCGAAATACCTGCGTATCGAGGGCGGAAAAGCCAACGTGGGGAAAAAGACCTATTCCAGCCTGTTTGAAACGGTGACGGGCGCGATTTATTTGGACGGCGGCTACGAAAAGGCGAAAAAGTTTATCTTCGATAGCGGATTGATAGATACGATAGAAATGCCGAAAGCGAAAGACGCCAAATCGCAACTGCAAGAATATTTACAAGGCTTGCGCGAAGAACCGCCTATCTACGAAAGCGTGAAAGAGGGCAAGGACCACGCCCCCACCTTTAAGTGCAAGGCAACCGCGCTTGGAAAAAGCGCGACGGGCGAGGGCAAAAGCAAGAAAGCGGCGGAACAAAAGGCGGCGGAACGGCTTTTGAATTTGCTCAAAAACCAATCAACGAAAAAAAATTAACTGTATTATACACATAATCACGGAAAGGAGTATATTTTGGATTTAAAAGAGATACAACTCGTTGGCTTTAAGTCCTTTGCCGACAAAACGACGATTCGCTTTGAAGAAGGGGTAACGTGTATCGTTGGCCCTAACGGTTGCGGTAAGAGTAACGTTGCGGACGCCGTACGTTGGGTACTTGGCGAACAATCGGCAAAATCTTTGCGCGGTACGCAAATGCAAGACGTTATTTTCAGCGGTACGTTGCAACGTAATCCCCAACGCTCTTGCGAGGTTACGCTCGTATTCGACAACACCAACCGCATCTTCGATTTGGACGTGGCGGAAGTGGCGATGACTCGTCGTTTGCAACGTGTGGGCGAGGACAAGTTCGAAAGTAAATACCTGCTCAACAATCAACCCAGCCGTCTGCGCGATTTGGTTGCGCTTTTCCACGGCATCGGGCTTGGTAAGGAGGGGTATTCCATTATCGGGCAAGGCAAAGTAGAACAAATTATGAACGCGAAACCGGAAGACCGCCGTTTAATCTTTGAAGAGGCGACGGGGCTTATGGTGTTCAAATCGAGAAAACAGGAAATCGAAAGAAAGATAGAAGATTCCAACGATAACTTGTTCGTATTCCGTCAACGTATCGACGAAGTGCAACGCCGTTTAGGGCCTCTTGCAAAGCAAGCGGAGGCGGCGAAGGAATATAACGAATATGCGGACGCTTTGAAAATGCACGAGGCGAATACCTACATATACCGTTACGAAAACGCGGAAAACGAAAAGAGCAAGTATAAAAAAGACGTTGCCGTTATCTCCGATAAGATTATCGAATTGAATACGAAAATCGAACTCATCAATAGAAAGATTGAAGAGAATAGAGAAAAAATCGCGCAAGCGGATAGCCGTTTGAGCGAGCTTAACGAACAACGCGTTATCCTTTCGGTTGGCAACGAAAGAAAGGACGGCGAACTTCGTTTGGCGCAAGAAAGAATTAAGACCTACCGTTCGCAAATAGAAGCGGCGGGCGAAATGTTAGAGGCAAGCAAAATCCGTATCGGCGAAATCGACGACGAGATTGCGCTCCTTGGCAAGAAAAACGCGGAAGACGTGAAACGGGTGGCGGAACTTGAAACGCAAACGGAAGTATTGCGTTCGGCAATCGCTGCGCTCGATAAGAAAATCGAGGTATTTGAAAAGCTTTCGGACGAAAATAGACAAAGCCAACTTTCGACGGCGGACGAGCTTAGCGAAATGAAGAAAAACCTCGGTACGTTGGAAGCGCGTATGGAGGCGACGAAAGACCGTCTTGCGGAAATTGACGCCGCTATCCAAAAGACCAACGAAAGAAAAGAACGCTTGGAAAACGAGCTCTCTTCCGTAAGAAAGGATTTGAAACGCTTGAAAGAACTCACCTCCTCCGGTATGCGTGAGTTTGAGGAAAAGCAAGAAGAAGCGCGCGAAATGCAGTTGACGGTAAACGATTTTAACCAAGAATTGTTCACCGCAAACGGTCAAATTGCCTCCCTTCGTGAAAACTTGGAAATGTATATCAGCCTTAAAAACCGTTTCGACGGGTATAAGGATTCGGTTAGAAGATTGCTTTCCATTGCAAAGACCAACCCCGACGTGGGCAAACATCTTCGCGGCGCGCTTGCGGACGTTGTGTCTACCGAACAAAAATACGAAACGGCGATTGAAACGGCGTTTGGCGGCGCTATGCAAAACGTGGTTACCCCCACGGCGGACGACGCGAGATATTTGATTGAATACTTGAAACGCACGGGCGGCGGTATCGTAAGTTTCTTGCCCGTTAGCAGTATGCGTCCTCGCCCCGATAGCCGTGAAATTAGAAGAGCGATGGAAGAACGCGGCGCGATTGGGCTTGCAACCGAGCTCGTTCAATACGACGAATATTATTACAACGTAATTTCCAACTTGCTCGGCAACACGCTTATTTGCGATAACATCGCAAACGCAACGGTTATTGCCAAGAAGTACGGCAATATGTTCAAAATCGTAACCATCGACGGTGACTTGATTGCGACGAGCGGTTCGATGACGGGCGGTAGCCGTGGCAAAAATACGGCGACGTTCTTGTCGCACGAAAGAAAAATTCAAGAGTGCAAGGATAGCATTGCCGCAAAGCAAAAGTATATCGAGAAATTGAAAAAGGCGATTGCGGACAACGAAAAGGCGCGCATAGAGGCGGAAGAGGCGGTTGATAAAATCCGTGAAAAATACCAAGACGCAATGGGCGAAATCGCGGCGCTTACGCAACGTGAAACGGCGCTCACCCAACAAATTGCGGAAACGGTTAGCGACGTAGACACGTATGGCGCGGCGCTGGAAGAACTTAAATTTAAGCTTGCACAACTCCAAGACGAAGAGGCGAACTCTTCGATGAGCGAAGAGGAAATCTTGTCGCGTAGACAAGGCGCGCAGGCGCAACTTGAAACGCAACGTAGCCAATGCGAAACGTTCAAGGAAGAACGCGCGATGAAGAACGAAACGCTTAGAAAGGCGGAGCTTGAATACACCACGAGAAAGGCGGCGATTGAACAATACGACGAAACGGTTGCTCGTTTGACGGTGGAAAAGGAAGAGCTTGTCAAGAAGAACTTGGATATGGAATACGAGCGCACGGCGACGCAAACCAAGCTCAACGGTTTGGAGGCAGAGGCGGCGGAAAAGGAACTGACGGAAGAAGAAAAAGCGGCGGTTCAAGCGATTGTAGACGAAATCAACGCGCTCTCCAAGCAAAAGGAAGTGGTAAACGCGCATCAACTTGCATTGGAAGAGGAAAAGACGGAAATGCAAGAAACGCTTACCAAGCAATCGGACAAGCGTTATAAATGCGAAATCGAAATTAGTAAAATCGACACCAACCTCGAAAATATGCGCGCGAGAGTGGAAGAGGCGTACGGGCTCGATTACGAGGGTTGTTTGCCTTTGCGTAAGGAGGACTACGACGTTGCCGACGGCGCAAACGCTATCACGGTATTGAAGAGAAAGATTACGATGCTCGGCGCGGTAAACCCGCACGCAGTAGAGGAATACGAATACGAAAGCGAACGTTTCAAGGAAATGAGCGAACAACGCGACGACTTGCAAAAAGCGATTGACGATTTGCAGTCCGCTTTGGACGAAATCCGTGGAGAAATGCTCCGTATCTTCAACGCAGGCTTTGAAAAGATTAACGAGAACTTCAAAATCACGTTCAAGGAACTCTTTGGCGGCGGTAGAGCGGAACTCCAAATCGACTACGTGGACGGGGAAGACCCGCTTGCGGCAGGTATCGAAATCGTTGCTTGCCCTCCTGGGAAGAAACTCACGAAGATTTCCCTGCTTTCGGGCGGCGAACGCGCGTTGACGGCAATTGCAATCTTGTTTGCAATCTTGCGTTCTAGCCCTATGCCTTTCTGTATCTTGGACGAAATCGAGGCGGCGCTCGACGATGCAAACGTAGATAGATTTGCAACCTATTTGAAACGCTTTGCGGCGGATACGCAATTCATCGTTATCACGCATAGAAAACCGACGATGGTACAAGCGGATTCGTTGTTCGGCGTAACGATGCCTGAAAAGGGCGTATCGAAGATTATATCGGTAAAACTCGCCGAGGTAGAAAGCAAACTCGGCCCGGGCGCAGTAGAGTAATGTAAGCTGCGCTTGCAAATTGGCGTGCGCCGTGTATTGACGGCGCTGCCGCCGTGCTTTTCGAAATTCATTTTAATTCACGCAGGCTAACGGCTTGCAAATCACGTAAAAAAGGAAACCATTATGGGATTATTCGGTAAACTTTTCGGCGCGCTCAAAAAGACGAAAGACGGTTTTTCGGGAAAACTTCGCGCTCTGTTTTCCAAAAATAAATTGGGTAACGAGTTCTATGAGGAATTGGAAGAAATCCTCATTTCCTCCGACGTGTCGGTGACGACGGCGGAAGAGGTGGTAGAACGCG
>JAZRSE010000092.1:0-2934 GCA_045651305.1 Candidatus Scatosoma sp.
CACGTACCAGTTGGACAAGATATCCGAAAATTCCTGCAACGCGCGCGCGCTATCTATAATATTATAAACGGCAAGGTTTTTGTCCACCTGATCGATCAGGGTGTTGAGCTTGGACAAAATCCACTTATCCATAAGCGAAAGCTTGCATTTCTTCAAATCGTAGTCGGCAGGATTATAATTATCCACGTCCGCATACAAGCAGAAGAATGCGTAGGTGTTCCAAAGCGTACCCATATACTTTCTTTGCGCTTCGCTCACCGCTTCGGGATAGAAACGGGACGGAAGCCAAGGCGCGGAAGACGTGTAGAAATACCAACGAACCCCGTCCGCCCCCTGTTTATCGAGCACCGACCAAGGATCGACAACGTTGCCCTTATGCTTGGACATCTTGATACCGTTTTTATCGTTTACGTGACCAAGTACGATACAATTTCTAAACGGCGCTTTATCGAAAAGCAACGTCGAAATTACAAGCAAGGTATAGAACCAGCCGCGCGTTTGGTCTACTGCTTCCGAAATGAAATCCGCAGGGAACGTTTGATCGAAAAGTTCTTTATTTTCAAACGGATAATGATATTGCGCGAACGGCATTGAACCGGAATCGAACCAACAGTCGATTACTTCGGGCGTACGTTTCATTTTTCCGCCGCACTTGCCGCATTTGCAGGTAAGATCGTCTAAATACGGGCGATGAAGTTCAATGTTTTCAGGCGCGCCGCACTTTTCCACAAGTTCCTTTCTCGATCCGATTACGTCGATTTCGCCGCAATCTTCGCAAACCCAAACGGGCAACGGCGTACCCCAGTATCTATCGCGCGACAAGCCCCAGTCGATAACGTTTTCAAGGAAGTTACCCATACGGCCTTCCTTAATCGTATCGGGCATCCAATTTACCGAACGGTTTGCCGCAATCAATCTATCCTTAATTGCCGTAACCTTGATAAACCAGCTGGAACGCGCGTAATAGATAAGCGGCGTATCGCAACGCCAGCAGAAAGGATAGCTATGCGTTACTTCCAACGGTTTCAAAAGCAAACCGCGGTTTTTCAAATCTTTGATAACGAGCGGGTCCGCCGCTTGCGCGCCTACACCCGTAAGCTCGCCGCAACCGCAGGGGAATTTCCCCTCTTCGTTGATAAGCTGTACAACGGGCAAACCGTATCTTCTGCCCACCTTATAGTCGTCTTCACCGAACGCAGGCGCAATGTGTACAACGCCCGTACCGTCGCTGAGCGTTACGTACGTATCGCACGTTACGTAATACGCCTTTTCACGGAAAGAGAAAATTTCTTTGCCGTAAGGATACAACGGCTCGTACGCCGTGAATTCGTAATCTTTACCCTTTTTCGTGGAAAGAATATCGTAGCCCTCTTCGCCGAGCACCGATTGCAAAAGACCTTGCGCCAAAACGTATTTTTCACCGCTTTCTTGCATTTGTACTTCTACGTAATCGTAATCGGGGTGCATACAAAGGGCAACGTTGGAAGGGAGCGTCCAAGGCGTCGTCGTCCAAGCGAGGATATATTTATTCTCTTCGCCAACCACCTTAAACTTCACAAACGCCGTCGTTTGTTTTACGTCCTTATACCCTTGCGCTACTTCGTGAGAGGAAAGCGCCGTTCCGCAACGGGGGCAATAGGGCACGATTTTATGTCCCTTATACAAAAGCCCTTTCTTGTGAATTTCTTTAAGCGCCCACCACTCCGATTCGATATAGTTGTCGTGATAGGTAACATAAGGGTTATCCATATCGCACCAATAACCCACTCTATCCGACATCTTCTTCCACTCGTTAGAGTATTGCCATACCGATTGTTTACACTCTTTAATAAACGGCTCGATACCGTAGCTTTCGATACCCGTTTTGCTTTCCAAACCGAGTTTCTTTTCCACTTCAAGTTCTACGGGAAGACCGTGCGTATCCCACCCCGCTTTTCTCAAAACGTGGTTGCCTTTCATCGTCTTATAACGGGGCACGATATCCTTCATAACGCGCGTTAAAATATGCCCGATATGCGGTTTACCATTTGCCGTGGGAGGGCCGTCGTAGAAGGAAAATTCTTCGCCGCCTTCCGTTTGCGTCATACTCTTTTCAAACACTTTGTTTTCGTTCCAATATTCGACGATAGCCTTTTCTCTTTCGACGAAATTGAGGGAAGTGTCCACTTTCTTGTACATAGACATATCTTTTTTCTCCTTTGGAGCTTTTTTTATAAATTTAGATAAAAAAATACCGTAGAGTCTTGGAAAAACACTACGGCCTTTTTAACCACCAAAACAAACTATCATTTGCCGCAACGGATAACGGTTTGCGAAACCGTATTAAGCTACTATCCAAAAAAAAGAGTTCGCCTAATCAGCTGACGGGGTGATATTTTTTGCGCGCGTCTTCTTCCTTTCACCAAAACGGAATTTCTCTGTGCGACGGGTATGCAAAAACGGTTGTCCCCTTTTAACGCCTTCTCTTATTCAACTGTATTTATTATACAAAATTATTTTATATTTGTAAAGCGATTTTTACTCGTTTATAAGCAAAACTTGCTTATTCGTGCCGTAGAAAATATCCGCTTTGCCCGAAAGCTTTTTGCAAATTCTCTCGAACGTTTCCCAAGAAATATACCCTGCGTCCATTTCGTACGAGTGCCCCCATATATAGAGCAGTTGATTTTCCTCGCTTTCCACCGCCAAGAACCTATCGACGACTTCCTCGAAATTGTCTTCTATATAGTACACGGACGGGTTGAAACGCAATAAGTTTTCCTGTTTATCAAACGCGTACGTAGAGGTGATTGCCCGCGCGTATTTCACGAGCGTATTTTCACGGATAATGCCTGCCACCCTATCGTCGTTGTTTTGTCCGCCGCAGGGGTACGCCATACCCACCACCTCGTATCCGCAAAGCGAGGAAAGTGCTTTTCTATCCTCTTCTACTTC
>JAZRSE010000093.1:0-4715 GCA_045651305.1 Candidatus Scatosoma sp.
GATTGTTTGGATAGTGACAACGACCACAAGTGCGATACGTGCGGTGAAAAGTTAAGCGACTGCACGGATAGTGACAACAACCACAAGTGCGATACTTGCGGTGACAAATTGAGCGATTGTTTGGATAGTGACAACGACCACAACTGCGACACGTGTGGTGACAAGTTAAGCGAGTGCAAGGATAGTGACAACGACCACGATTGCGATACTTGCGGTGACAAGGTAAGCGACTGCAAGGACGAAAATGCGGATAATTATTGTGATATTTGCGGCGAAAAGACAGGCGAAGACGAGCCCGACGAGCCTGTACAGCCCAATCCCGAGCAACCCGACGAACCCGACGAGTCTGTACAACCCAATCCCGACGAGCCCGAAGAACCTACCACTCCCAACACGGAAACGAAGGTGACGACGCCGACGGGCGGATGTAAGGCTAGTGTAAGCGGTTTGGCATTGGCGGGCGTTGTGTTGGCGACGATGGCGATTGCGAAAAAACGCAAAAAGGACGAATAAGCATTGAAAAAGAAAAAAACCGCTAAAAAGCGGTTTTTTCTTATAATTGCTTGCGTTTTCGTGAAAAATTGGTATAATATAATAAAATAATAAAAAACGAGGCGAATCGTATGATAAACGAGAAGATGTATGCGCTTGGCAGTAAGCGTTCGAGTATTCGTGAAATTTTTGAATATGCAAAAGCAAGAGCGGCTGAAATAGGCGCGGAAAACGTGTTCGATTTTTCCATTGGCAATCCCTCCGTGCCTGCTCCTATGGAAGTGAATAAAACGATTGAGAGATTGGTAAAGGAAACGTCGTCGGTGGCTCTTCACGGCTACACCTCGGCGCAGGGCGCGAAAGACGTGCGCGATACGATTGCGGAAAATTATTCCAAGCGTTTTGGCGTAAATCTTTCGGGGGACGATTTGTATATGACCTGCGGCGCGGCGGCGTCTTTGACGGTTACGTTGCACGCTATTCACGAAGAGGGGGACGAGATTATCGTCTTTGCTCCCTACTTTGCCGAGTATAAGGTGTTCGTGGAAGGCTCGGGGGCGAAACTCGTCGTATTGCCCTCCAACGAAAAGACGATGTTGCCCGATTTCGACGCGCTTAAAGGCGCGATGAACGAGCACACGAAAGGGGTGCTTATCAATTCTCCCAACAACCCCTCGGGCGTTGTTTACGGCGAAGAAACGATGCAAACGCTTTGCGATATCTTGGCGGAAAAATCGGCGCAGCTTAACAAGCGCATTTTCTTGATTTCGGACGAGCCGTATAGAGAGCTTGTTTACGATAAGAAAACGGTTGTGCCCTCGCCTATGCGCTATTATAGCGACAGTATCGTTTGTTATTCCTATTCCAAATCCCTTTCTCTTCCCGGGGAGCGTATCGGCTATATCGCGGTAAACCCTCGTATGGACGGGGCAAAGCAGGTATATGCAGCGGTGTGCGGTGCAGGGCGGTCGCTTGGTTTTGTTTGCGCGCCTGCGCTTTTCCAACGCGTGGCGGCGGCTTGCGACGGTATGACGGCGGATTTGAGCGTGTACAAACGCAACCGTGATTTGTTGTATAACGCATTGACCTCGTACGGGTTCACCTGTATCTATCCCGACGGCGCGTTCTATCTGTTTATGAAAGCGGCGGAAAAAGACGCGAAAGCCTTTTGCGAAAGAGCAAAGAAACACGAGTTGTTGTTCGTTGCAGGCGACGATTTCGGTTATCCTGGCTGGGTGCGTATTGCATACTGCGTGCAAACGGAACAAATCGAGCGTGCGTTGCCGTTGTTTGAAAAACTCGCAAAAGAATATTCTTTATAATTGGATTTTGGACGAGGAGATAGCTATATGAAAAGGAAATGGGGATTGGGCTTATTGGCGTTGCTAATGTCGATGGCATCGGTTTTTGCTCTTGCCTGCGATAAGGGGGGCGAGGAGGATTCTACCGGCGGCGGTGTTACCAACGTAGACCAAACGCCTATCAAGCTTGGAAAAGTGACGGTGAACGTAGACGGCGCGTATGCAAGCTGGGAGGCGGTGGAAAACGCAAGCGGCTACGAGTATTCGTTTGACGGCGGCGTAACTTTCACGTTTACCACGGAAACCTCCGTGCAAATATCGGCAGGACAAACCATCGTCGTTCGCGCGGCGGGTGACGGCGTAAACTACCGCCACGGTGATTGGAGCGGCGCAGTAGGCGGAAACCAAGGCGACGATAGCGGTGACGTTGGCGGTGACGACCAAGGTTGTACCGTTTGCGAAGATACGAATAACGACCACGCTTGCGACACGTGCGGCGACGAATTAAGCACTTGCGAAGATACGAATAACGACCACGCTTGCGACACGTGCGGCGACGAAATAAGCACGTGCGAAGATACGGACAACGACCACGATTGCGATACGTGCGGCGACGAAGTAAGCACTTGCGAAGATACGGATAACGACCACGCTTGCGACACGTGCGGCGACGAATTAAGCACGTGCGAAGATACGGGCAACGACCACGACTGCGATACGTGCGGCGACGAAATAAGCACTTGCGAAGATACGGACAACGACCACGCTTGCGACATTTGCGGTGACGAATTAAGCACTTGCGAAGATACGGATAACGACCACGCTTGCGATACGTGCGGCGAAACGATAAGTTATCACAGAGATACCGACCTGAACCACGATTGCGATATTTGCGGCGAAACGGTAAGCCAATGCGCGGACGAGGGATACGATGGTAAATGCGATATATGCGGAGGGGCGGTTGCAAAGCCGGGCGACGACACGGTAGGCGACGTGCTCTTTACGGGCGCAACGGCGGAAACGGTTAAATCTTCGGGCGCGGAGATTGAAAAGGTTACGGCTCCCGTGACGGGGGTTCAAGTAACGACGCGTTGGGATTGGGCTCCCGTATACGTTACGGTAACCAAGGACGGAGAGCCTTTAACGCAAGCGGATTTGAAAGCTTACCGCTATTTGGATATCAAAGTATATGCGGAGCAAGAAGGAACGAGGTTGTTCTTGTTAAATCAACCTATCGGTACGCTTGCGCAAGGGGAAAACGTTGTGCGTGTAATGACGTGGGATATCTTAACGCAAACGACGGGTAACGCGGACGCGTACGATTATACGACGGGCGCGATGTATCTTCAAATTTGGGATGCGGCGCACACGATTATCTTTGAAGAAATCGTTGGCGTAGTGGAAGAAAAAGAAGAAGTGCCTAACGGCGACGCAGGACAAGCAAGCTCTACTATGATTGTAAACGCTTGCGAGGGGAATAGCGAAACAAACCCCGTCTCTTGGTATTGCGGAACGAACGGACAGGTGACGGAGGATAAGACGATTTTTTCGCAAGGTACGTCTTCGTATAAACTCGTTTTAGGGGCAAATAACTATATAACGACGAGTATTCGCCACCTTGATACCGCTCCTCTTTCCGTGGAAGAATTGTTGGCGTTTGATTATCTTGCTTTGGACGTATATAATGCGGAAGAGGGGAATATCAATTTGTTCTTGTACAATTGCTTGGCAGCAACGCTTGCGCCCGGTTGGAATACGGTGGAAATTCCCCGTGCAACGATAGAAGAGCAAGTCGCGCAAAGCCAAGCGGCAGGCGGCGTATTGCAATACGACGGTAGCCATTTCTATTTTGTGGTATATGCGGCTTGCACTTTGTATTTCGATAATATTCGTGGGGTAAACGAGGGCGCGGTAGACCTTGGCAACGTGTTTATTTTGGGTGATAGCTATTCTACGTTTGAAGAATATATCCCCTACCCTTCGGATGCGGCTTGGTATAGAAAGACGCCTGCGTACGTGACGAACGTAGACAAGGCAGCGGAAACGTGGTGGTGGCAACTTTTAGAAGATACTAATAGCAACTTACTCGTGAACGCAAGCTATTCGGGTACGACCATTTGTAACACGGGGTATTCGGGTGTAATGGGCGAGGCAAAAGCAACGTCTTTTACGACGAGATTGCAAAAATATATCGACGAGGGCTATTTTATCGAGAATAAGGTAGACACCTTCTTCCTCTTTGGCGGTACGAACGATATTTGGGCAAACGACGCGAATAAATTTAACATTGGCGAGCCTATGTACGAGGGTTGGACGGAAAACGATTTGAACTTTATCCTGCCTGCGTTTTGCTATTTAATTCACCAAATTAAAACGGAGGTAAGACCTGCCAATTTGGTAGTTATTATCAACGACGAACTAGCAATCTTTGATGCAACGGCGGTTGCAAAATATAAGGAAATTTGCGCGCACTACGGCGTGAACGTAGTGGAGCTGGCAGGCGTTTCCAAATCAAGCGGACACCCTGACGAATTGGGTATGACGAGCATTAAAAACCAAATCATTTCCTACCTTAAAAATAAATAATAATATAACGGACTGCCGTCCTTTGCGAAAGCAAGGGGCGGTTTTCTTTGCCGTAAAGCATAAAGAATTGTTTTTGTATATTGAAATTTTTTACCAATGTATGGATTTTTTTTGCTTTGACATTGACGGCAGGGCAAAAAAATATTATAGTTATACTATAAAGGGCTAAAAAGCGTTGTATTATGGCTTTTTATAAAATAAAAATAACCGAAGAAGTTATTTCTTGGGAAAAAGGAGAATAAAATATGGATTTGAAAAAGCTGAAAAAAGTCTTACTTACGATGAGCATTGCAGCTTGCATCGCGTTGCCTATGGTAGCGTGTGAAAAGGATGGCG
>JAZRSE010000094.1:0-7117 GCA_045651305.1 Candidatus Scatosoma sp.
TTGGCTCACAGAACGACATGGCTACGATCCGACTTAGGCACGAACAAGCCGCACATAGCCATTAGCGAAAACAAGCCCACCATTTTTAAGGAAACCGTTTTACCACCCGTATTGGGGCCGCTTATCAAAAGAAAACGATAATCCTTTCCAAGTGCCAAACTTACGGGCACAACTTTTTTCCTATCAATCAAAGGGTGTCTGCCCTTGTCAATTAAAATTTCCCCCTTGTCGTTGATTTCAGGTTTCACGCAGGAAAGTTTGTACGCGTATTCCGCACGAGCGTACGCTCCGTCGATTTCTTCCAAAACGGAAATATCACGGATAAGCTCGTCGCCGATAAAACCTGCGCGCCGTGAAAGCTCGCCTAAAATGCGTTCCACTTCCTCTTTTTCGTCAATCGCAAGAGAACGCAGTTCGTTATTCATTTCCAAAACTTCTTCCGGCTCGATAAAAAAGGTTGCGCCACTTGCCGAACGGTCGTGTATGAAACCTTTGATATTGCGTTTATACTCGGCGCGGACGGGCAACACGTAACGGTTGTCACGCATCGTAACGATACCGTCTTGCAAGTATTTGCCCTCGCTCCCCGTCAAGTATTCCGCAAGCCTTACGCGGATTCTTTCGTTAAGCAAACGAATTTCTTTGCGTAAAGAATACAGTTTATCGCTCGCAAAATCGCTTACTTCCGTATCGTTTAATATCTTTGTGCGAATATCCTCTTCCAAATTTTCGTCGTAATAAAGCGCGTCCGCAAGCGCGCGCATCAAAAGGATTTCCTCGTCGGTTACGCCGTTTATACTCGTGTGGGCTATCCTTGCGCTACGCAATAACGCGCCCACCTTCAAAAGTTCGCCACACGAAAGCGCCGAGCCCTTTTTCGCCCGACCTATTTCGTCTATGAACGACGGGAAATGTTCAATCTTGGAAACGCCGTGGGTAAAAAGCAGTTTAACGCACTCTTCCGTCGTTTTCAGTTGCTTTTTCGCCTCTTTTAATTCCTTTGTCGGCTGCGTTTGCAAAAGCAACGATTTTCCGCCCTCCAAAACGGCGTATTCAGCCACCAAAGCAAGAATTTTATTCAGTTCCGTTCTTTCCATTGCTTTTTGGTTCATAACACCGCCCCTACAACACTCCGCGCTTTGCGTGCCCCGAAGTGTAATTTTTATAAATTTGCTTTTGCGCGTTTTCGCTTGTCAAAGCTTGCGCCGCAATCGCCTTATTTTGCTGTAAGCTTATATCCGCCAACTTGCCTGCGTTTTTCACGCCCAAACCGATTAAATCGGCGCAGTTATACACCTCAAAACGACAATTCCCTCTCCCGTCCGTATAGCGGCGCACGGGGAAAACACGGTTTTGTTCGTCCGTCAAAGTATATACGTCTTTCTTATCGCAAATAGCGCAAGTCTTTCCAAACGGACAATAACAAAGGTCCATAAGTTTTATATTACCGCTTGCAAGCGCAAACGCCTTTTCCCCTACAAGCGGTTTCGCCTCCGCATCGTTCAATTCCTTGGAAATTGCATAATACGCAACGCTCTCTTCTTCCAAAAGCTGCGACAAAGCCACCGTGTTCGTTAAATTCAAACCCGTACCGATAAACGCCTTTACGCCGTTTTCACGAGCAAAGATTACGCCTGCGTAGTTCTCCGCATAAACACCCGTAATAGCCGCCTCTCTTACAAGAAACGCCAACCGTTCTTCCTCTTCTTGCGTGCATAAAGCAGGATAATAGAGGAATTTTTCAAAGCTACCGTTAACAAAGGACGCGGGCAACGGCGAAACGTAATCGTCGGGTTTATATATGGCGACGTCGCAAGAAACTTCCGTGAAATCGTTAGAGATTATCGCCGTTTTATCGTTGTTTCCCTGTACGGATAGTGAAAGCGTTTGAGGCGAATAGACGATATGCCCAAGCTTTGCAACGTTGGTGGCAACCGCCTCGTAAACTTTTCTTCTAAAAGCGTTCAACTCCGATTTCGGCACGAAAATATCGCCCTGCAAGCACACCTCGTCAAATTGTACGCAAACGGGCAACCCGTCCGTCTTTTCAAAGCAAGCTTTAATTTCTTCTTTGCTTAAAGGTCTGTTTTGCGCCGCTTGTAAAACGCTATCCCCTATAATCGTAAGCCCGTTTATTCCCGCAATCGGTTTTTCGCCTTGCGTGAAATATAAACGCAGGTTTATCTTTCCTTTCTTTTCGCTTGCAAACATACGCTCGTTCAACGCCGTGTCCGTCGTAATAAATACGCCGTCACCGTTTTTCAAGCGGAATTTAGAAGAAACGATAAAGCCCTTGCCCTCTTTTTTCTCAAAGAACGCGCCCCCGACTTCTTTCCCGTCACGCAAAATTTTGAAAGCGTCGCCCTCGCGGACTTTGCAAAGACTTTCTACAAAGAACTTCCCGTTGACGACCTTTACAACGCCGACTTTTTCGCCTATATGCCCTTGAATTGCCGTGGATAACAAACGCTTATCCTGTCCAAACGCCAAGCCTTTCGTGTAATTTCCACGGTTAAACGTGCGTTTCAAATTGGAAAGCGCGTTGGACAAACCGCCCTGTTCGTCTAAAATAGCTCTATAATATCTAACGGCGGCGGCAACGTATTCCGCGCGGCGGAGCCTGCCCTCAATCTTAAAAGAGCTTACGCCTGCGTCAACGTATTTTTGAATATCTTCCCCCACGCACAAATCGGATAAAGAAAGCGCATAATTTTTTTCCGTATTACCATTTCTATCATATGCGTATAATTTTCGGCAGGGTTGTTTGCATCTACCGCGATTGCCGCTGTTTCCGCCTGCGAAAGAGGAAAAATAACATTGACCTGAATAGCACGTGCAAAGCGCGCCTTGTACAAATACTTCCGTTTCAATAATTTGCGTAATTTTGCGAATTTCCGCAAGAGGTGTTTCTCTTGCCAAGATAACCCTTGAAAAACCGCACTCTTGGGCAAACAACGCGCCCTTTTCATTGCAAATACCCGCTTGCGTACTTGCGTGTAAAACAAGTTGTGGATAACGTGCTTTCAACGCCTTACCAAGCAATAAATCCTGCATAATAATCGCGTCGACGCCACACGCCCAAACGGCAAGCACCGCTTTTATAAAATCGTCCACCTCGCACTCTTTGACAATGGTGTTCATTGCAACGTACACTTTTACGTCGCAAAAATGCGCCTTTTTAACGACACCCAAAAGCGCCGCCTCGTCAAAGTTATCAGCGCTTTGTCGGGCGGAAAAGGAGCTATACCCCAAATATATGGCGTTTGCGCCGTTGTCAATTGCCGCGTTGGCGCATTGTGCGTTACCGGCAGGTGCGAGTATTTCCAACATAATTATCCTAAAATTTTATTCTTCGTTCGTATAAGCGTAATGCTCAATCGCATAAGCAACCGCGTCCTCGTTGTTCGTATAAGGCAACGCCGTTGCAAGTTCTTTCAATTTCGCTTGTGCATTGGCAACCGCCAATCCAAGCCCTGCCTTTTCAAGCATAGGCAAATCGTTCCATTGGTCGCCAATCGCTATCGTTTGATGGATAGGCACGTTATATTCTTTTGCCAAAAACTCCAATGCCGTACCCTTGCTATACGCCGCGTTGCATACTTCCACAAGAAACCTCGCGGATTGGGTAATAACGCAATTTTCAAAATTCATTTTGGAGAGTTCTTCAATAATTTCACTCGTTTTTTCAGGCTCGACCATCGTCAACACCTTAAACGTTTCAAACTTTGTTTCTTCTATAAATTCCCAAAGCGGTTTATCCAATATCCGTTTCGCCTTTATTTTTACCGCCTCTTCGTATAATCGTAACGGCTCGTCATCGCGATTGGTATAATAATCGAACAAACCGTAAATGTGCGTATGCAAACCCAATTCTTCTGTTTTTTTACAAATTTGAAGGGTTAAATCGTGCGAAAGCCGACCTTGCATAATCGGTTCACCGCTTTCAATATCAATAATTACCGAACCCTGTCCGCAACAAAGCACGCCCTTTAATCCAAGTTCTCTTGCGCGAGGCAAAATCGCGGACGGCATACGCCCCGTAGAAATGGCAAAAATACCCCCGTCGGCAATAAATTGCTTGATTGCCGATTTCGTTTTTTCCCCGATTGTACCATCCTTTCTTATCAACGTACCGTCAAAATCGGAAACGACCAAAGGATATTTTAACTTTCGCATTTTAGATTTTTTCCTTGAAATATATTTGAATTTTTTCCGCAAGCTCTTTGCCGATACCCTCAACTTCGCAAAGCTCGTCAATGCTTGCGTCCATAATCTTGTCAATCGTGCCGAATTTAGCCATTAAAGCCGTTTGTTTTTTCTTGCCTACGCCGTCAATTTCTTCCAAAACGGACGCCAAATTGCGCTTGGAGTGCAAACTTCTAAAATAGGTGATTGCAAAACGGTGCGCCTCGTCACGCAAGCGTTGCAACATTTTTAACGCGTAATCACGCTTGTCAATCCTTACGCTAAAAGAGGAATTTAGCGTAAACACCTCTTCTTCTCTCTCCGCCAAAGAGATTAAGTCGATGCCCGTAATGCCTGCCTCGTCAAATACCTCTTTCACCGCGGAAAGCTGACCCTTGCCCCCGTCTATTACAATCAAATCGGGTTTAGGGAAACGCTCTTCTTCCGCCGTGCCAAGCTTGGCAAGACGACGGCGCATCATCTCTTGGTGAGAGGCGTAATCGTTCGCCCCTTCCACCGTCTTTATCTTAAAACGACGATAACTACTTCTTTCCGCATCGCCGTCGATAAATACCACCATCGAGCCCACTTTATCCACACCGCTTATATTGGAAATATCGTAACACTCCATACGCTTGGGGTATTTAGACAAGCCCAAAAGCTCTTGCAAGCGTTTGCAGGCGTTTTTCGTCATATCGTTCTTATGGCGAATTTTATCAATGGACTTGGAAAGATACTCGTCCGCGTTCTTTTCCGCCATTTCCAAAAGCTGTTTCTTTATCCCTGCTTTTGCAATCGTAAGCGTGACCTTTTTATGGAACTTTTCCAAAAAATACTTCTCCAAAAGCTCTTTTTCGCAAAAATCTTGCGTGATAATCTCTTGCGGAAGTTCGTGAGAAGAATAGAATTGAATTATAAACGCCGTCAACGCGTCCGTTTCCGAAAACGAACCGTCTTCAAGGGCAAAATTACTGCCGCCTTGCATAATGCCGCTACGCGTGACTAACACGTTTACGGACGAATACAAGTAATTGGTTTTCAAAGCTATAATATCCGCGTTGATTGCTCGGTTTAAGGAGGTGATACGCTTTAATTTGAGTTTGGAAAGCATTTGGAGTTTATCCCTGTACTCCATAGCAAGTTCAAACTCTTCATTTTCCGCAAACCTCGTCATTTTCTCGCGCAAAATCTCTTCCGCCTCTTCGTAGTTGCCGTCCAAAAAGGACAACGCCTTTTTCACCCTTTCCGCATACGAAACTTTATCGCATAAATGCGCGCAGGGCGCAGGGCAACGGTGCAAATGATAGGCAAGACAAGGCTTTTTTGCCTTTGTCCCCACCGCCGTTGTACAAGTGCGCACGTTATAAACCGATTCGACGATATCTAAAATTTCACCGCAACGAACGCCGCCCATAAACGGACCGAAATATTTTCCGTCCTTTTTGATTTTTCGGGTAACGCAAACACGAGGGAACTCTTCCTTCGTCACCTTTATATACGGATACGTCTTATCGTCTTTAAGAAGAATATTATACTTGGGTTTGTATTTCTTGATTAAGTTATTTTCAAGCGCCAACGCGTCGATTTCCGTCTTGGTAATAATATACGAAAAATCGGCAATATTCTCCACCATAGCGGTTACTTTTTCACTCTTTATAGAGCCGTGAAAATATTGACGCACTCTGTTTTTCAAAACGCGCGCCTTTCCTACGTATATTACCACCCCGTCTTTATCGAGCATTATATACACGCCCGGATTTTCGGGAAGTAATTTGAGTTTTTCTTGTAACTCGCCCATACTCTACCGTTATTTAACAGCGAAAACGGCGGAATTTGTTCCCACCGTATTTTTCCTGTTTACCTATCATTATTATATAACAAAATACAAATTTTTGCAAGAGAAAAAAACAAAAAATACTACTCAACAACCCAAAAACTCTATCCCTTTCAACAAAACGTCGTTTATCGAATCGTCCGTGAGGCTATAAAAAACGATTTTGCCCTGCCGAACGCATTTTACCATACCTGCGCTTTTGAGAAAACGCAACTGGTGCGACACCGTCGTTTGGTTTATTTCCAATATTCTTGACAAATCGGTGACGCATAATTCACTTATCGCCAAAGCCGATAAAATCTTTACGCGCGTATAATCGGAAAACACCGAAAAAAAGCACACGACGCCCTCTAACACGTCCCCTTTGGGTACGTAATCTTCAATAAGGCATCGCGTGCGTTTATCTAAAAGTAACGTTTGTTGCATAACCTACCTCCACGTATGTTTTTATGGAAATATGATAACATATATACAAACGCTATTTTTGTTTTATTTTGTCACTTCGTTATCTTTCTTGTCGTATCAAATTAAGAAATTTTCTTTACGGTATATCCAGCCTCTTCCACCGCTTGTACCAGCGTTTCGTCCGCTATTTCCGTCGTTACTACCGCCGTTTTCTTCTTCAAGTTCACCTCGACGTTTTCAACGCCCTCCAAACCGCTCAAAGCTTTCGTAACGTGCGCAACGCAATGCTGACACATCATACCTTCTATTTTTAACGTTTTCGTCATTGGCTTTTCCTCCGTACTCTTTACTTTTTTTCGTCCAAAACGGGTGAGGCGTAACGCATTGGTAACGACGAAAAGTGAGCTTAAACTCATACATGCCGCCCCAATCATAGGGTTTAAGCGTAAACCTATAAAGGAAAATACGCCTGCCGCAACAGGGATTGCCACTACGTTATAAAAGAACGCCCAAAACAGGTTTTGATGAATATTCTTCACCGTAGCTTTGCTTAAATCAATCATCGTATTGACAAGCGTCAAATCCCCACGCGAAAGCACCACGTCCGCGCTATCAATCGCTACGTCCGTGCCGTTACCCATTGCAACGCCAATGTCCGCCGCTTTTAACGCAGGGCTATCCTTTATCCCGTCG
>JAZRSE010000095.1:0-1782 GCA_045651305.1 Candidatus Scatosoma sp.
GGAGGTGGCAATATGAGTTGTGTGACTGAAATGAAACTAGCTACAGATTATAAAAAAAATTATAAAACAGAATTTAGGAGAAAACCGTGAAAAAGATTGTAAAAATTTTAGCATTGATGCTTGCAACCGTATCCATCGGCGGATGTTTTGTGGGATGTAATGGCAACAATACAAGCGCTTTGGACAGTTCGAATATTTCTTCGGACAGTACGGATACGCCTTCGGGGGATAACCCTGTTGTCGATTCGCCTATACATCCAAATAAAACGGTGTACGTAGACGCTGTAAAATCCAAGGATTATGCGACGATTTCAGAGGATATAGAATATACGACGTATTATATTGACTCCGAAAACGGGTCGGACAGCAACAACGGTATTTCCGAAACCACTCCTAAAAAATCTTTGGATGCTGCAAATACCATTGTAGAAGCCGTAGAAAAGGACGTTCCTACCAAGATATTGTTCAAGGCGGGTACGACCTATGAAGGGACTTTGGAATTGGAATCCTATTACGCGCAGGAAGAATCACCCCTAATCGTAAGCACGTATGGCGAAACGGAAGAGGTGCCTTACGCAACCATTATCGCGCCGGATAACGGGTGTTCCATTTTATTAAAGGGCGACAACGTTCGTATTAGCAATTTCGAATGTACGTCCAACGGCGGCGAAGGGAAACGCGGTATTAACGTAATTACGACCAAAAAAGGCGCGGCGAAAAATATCGTCATTAAAGACAACTATATCCATGATTTTAATTTCCGTTTGGAAAAGTTGGGTGACAACGAATTGCCTACGGGCATGAACCATTTAACCGAACAGGTTGTAACGGCGGTTGCCCCCGGATATAGCCGTGACGCAGGCGGTATCATTATGGAAGCGGTTACGCCCAAAGCCGTAGGTCCTTCTTGGTTTGAAGATTTGTGGATTGATAACAACAAAATAGAACGGGTATCCCGTCAAGGCATTTGGGTAAACACCTATTGGGCATATAGACCGGGGGTTACTTGGGGCTATAACCCTTATTACGACGATAACACGGGCTATTATCCCAACAGAAACGTTTACGTAAGGGGCAACGAAATGCGTTATACGGGCGGTGACGCAATGGTACTTATCGCTTGTAGAAATTCCATTGTGGAATATAACAAGTGCTTCCATGCGGCGGTACTTGGCCGTGCCGGACAACCGAACGCAGGGATTTGGTTTCAATCCTGCGTAGATAGCGTAATGCAATTTAATGAAGCGGCTTACACGCATTATAGATACGACGGCGAAGGGTTTGATATTGATATTGCTTGTTCGAATATTTTGTTCCAATACAATTATTCGCATCATAACTACGGCGGCGGCTTGCTTTTGTGTAATACCGACGATTACGTTGTTCAATACGATAAAGATGGAAATTATCTCGTTGACGAAGACGGTTGTCCTGTGCAAAAGAATATTGCAGGGGATTGGCGCAACGTCGTTATTAAAAACAACGTATTTGTAGATAACGGTTGGGCGGACGTTCAGTTTGCTAGAAAGGTAGATCATATTTTATTTGAAAACAACACCGTCGTAAAAACGGGCGGAACGTTCTCAAACGACGGTATGACACCCGATACGTTAGACCAAGGTTGGATTTTTGAATCCAAAGACTTTGCCATCGGTATCGGCGGTACGGATTGGACGATTCGCAACAATATTTTCTATTCGAGAAAAGTAAGAGAAGGGAACGATTATAGATTTGATTTATCCTACTGCCGTGACGGAAAGGCTGGATATACCGTTGAAAATA
>JAZRSE010000096.1:0-17956 GCA_045651305.1 Candidatus Scatosoma sp.
CGGTTGGGCATAACGGTAGTAGCGAACATTTCCTTACCCGTCTTGTCCTTGCTCGACGAATTGTAAACGCCAGGCGAACGAACGAGCTGGGAAACGATAACACGTTCCGCACCGTTGATGATGAAAGCGCCGTTTTCCGTCATAAGGGGAAGGTCGCCCATAAATACTTCTTGGTCGAGAACTTCGTTTTTCACCTTGTTGACAAGACGTACTTTTACACGCAAAGGCAACGCGTATGTTGCATCGCGGGTACGGCACTCTTTTTCGTCATACTTGGGTTTGTCGCCAAATCTGTGCTCTAAAAAGTAGAGTTCAAAATGGTCGGAGTAGTCGGTAATCGGGGAAAAATCCTCGAACACTTCTGCAATTCCTTCTTCAATGAAGGCCTTGTAGCTGTCTTTCTGGATTTCGACGAGGTCGGGAATGTCGAGTACGTCGTCGATTTTGCCGAATTTTTTACGTTCGGTTTTTCCATACTTTGAGATAGGTAAATCCATCGGTTAAAAAAGCTCCTTACATATTTTTTAGCGATTTACCGAGTATATCTTTTCATCGATAAAAATCGAATTTTACGTTTTTTTTCTCATATTGCTTTACTTTTGCGTTTTTTTGCGGTATAATAACTATACAAGCGCTTTAGCAAAAAAGCCCTCAATCCCTTTATTTTCCTAGGGTTTTGGCACTTTTTCTTTTATCGAAAAATCGCCACCAAGCGGCAATACGCCATATTAAGCATAATGATACATTATCCAATTATACCCCCACGAAAAAAAGTTGTCAAGCGTTTTTGAAATTTTTTTAACATTTTTTTAATTTTTTTGGAATTTTTTTATGAGAATCGACAAATTTTTGAAAGTATCGCGAATTTTGAAACGACGCACCGTTGCGCAAGAGGCTTGCGGCGAAGAAAAGGTGCTTGTCAACGGCAAAACCGCCAAACCCTCCACGAAAATAAAAATCGGCGACGTGGTTGAAGTGTTATACGCCGCAGGCAGTTTGAAATTCCGCGTGTTAAATATCAAAGAAACGGTGAAAAAGGAAGAGGCGTCCTCTTTATACGAGGTGATTGTATGAAATATTCGGTAGCTGTTATTATTTGCGCGGCAGGCAAAGGCACGCGCGCAGGTTTTGAAAAGAACAAATTGCTCGTCCCCTTTCAAGGGAGCACGGCGCTTGAAAAATCTATCTCCGCTTTCGATTTCCACGCGATAGACGAAATCGTTATCACCGCCGCGGAAAACGATTATGCGGAAATCTCCGCCCTTTGCGAAAACTTCCCCAAGGCAAAAGTAGTGCTTGGCGGAGAAACCCGTTCGCAATCGGTGTACAACGCCTTGCAAGCAACAAACAGCGATATCGTGCTTATCCACGACGGCGCGCGCCCGTTCGTTACGCGCGCGATTATTGAAAGATGTATCCACAGCGTTAAATCGTTTGGCAGCGGCGTTTGCGCAATCGCTTGCACGGATACCATTGCCGTAGCGGATAAAAACAAAATCGTTAGCGTTCCTAATAGAGAAACGCTTTACCAAATCCAAACGCCGCAAGGCTTTTTTAAGGAAAATATCCTCGCCGCATACAACCAAGCCTTTGAAAACGGCAACCCCTCTTACACGGACGATTCTTCCGTGTTTGCGGCGTTTTGCGGAAAACCCGTGCTTTGCGAGGGCGGAAAAGAGAATATCAAGTTGACGCACGCAAGCGATTTTGAAAAGGGCGTTGCCCGTTGCGGATTCGGGATAGATACCCACGCTTTTGGCAAAGAACAAAACTATATCACGCTTGGCGGCGTGAAAATCCCCAGCGAAAGCGGATTGATTGCACATAGCGACGGCGACGTACTTATCCACGCGCTTATGGACGCACTCCTCTCGGCGGCAGGCTTAAAAGACATCGGCTATTACTTCCCCGATACGGACGAAAAATGGAAAAACGCAAACTCCGTTAAAATGTTGGAAAGCGTTGTGGAAACGTTAAACGAAAAAAGATATAGCGTGCAAAACGTATCTATCGCCGTACAAGCGGAAAAACCCCGTCTTGCCAAATATATCGACGATATGAAAAACGTGCTCTCTTCCGCATTGAAAGTCGACCCCACCGCCATTGGAATTACGGCAGGCACGAACGAGGGGCTTGGCTACGTAGGCGAAGGCAAAGGCATTACCGTACACGCGTACGCATTATTAAAGAAATGAAGGAGTAACTATGGCAACCAAGACCAAAACCCCGACAAGCCAATTCGTGTGTAGCCAATGCGGTTACACCGCCCCCAAATGGCTGGGAAAATGCCCCGATTGCGGTGAATTTAATACGATGCAGGAAGAACTTGTCCGCCCTGCGGAAAATACGCCCGTTCGTAACAGCGCAAAACCTCAATCGCGCGCCCTGCCCTTATCGCAAATTGATTATGAGAAATTCCACCGTGTAAAGTGTGGCATTGGGGAGTTCGACACCGTGCTTGGCGGCGGTATGGTAAGAGGCTCGCTCGTATTGCTTGGCGGCGACCCTGGTATCGGCAAATCCACTTTGCTCACCCAAGTTTCCGCAAACCTTGCGCAAGGGGAAAAGGTGCTCTACGTGTCCGCCGAAGAAAGCTGTTCGCAAGTGAAAATGCGTTGCGAAAGATTGGGTTTGAACTCGAACAATTTATTCCTGCTAAACGAAACGTGTTTGGAGGATATTGAAACGGCTTTGGACGGGCATACCGTCGTCATCATCGACTCTATCCAAGCGGTGTACACGGAAACGCTCTCCTCCGCGGCAGGCAGCGTAGCGCAGGTACGCGAGTGCGCCGCCAAATTGATGCGGATTGCCAAGAGCCAAAACGTCACCTTTTTCATCATTGGCCACGTCACGAAAGAGGGCTCGCTTGCAGGGCCGAAAGTGCTGGAACATATTATGGACACCGTCCTCTATTTCGAAGGTCAACAAGAGGATAACTACCGTCTTCTTCGCGCCGTAAAAAATCGTTTCGGTTCCGCACAAGAGGTGGGCGTGTTCGAGATGACGGACGAGGGCATCAAAAGCGTTAGCGATTACGCCAATTTGTTTTTATCGGATACGCGCGGTATCGCGGCAGGCTCCGCCGTTACCCCCTCCGAAAGCGGCAATCGGTGTATGAACGTAGAAATTCAAACGCTCATCTCCAAAACCCCGTTCGGCGCGCCCCGTCGTATGAGTTTGGGTGTGGATTATAATAAACTCGTCGTACTGATTGCGGTGCTTGAAAAGCGTTGCGGAATCCCCTTTTTCGCCGCCGACGTGTACGTAAACGCAATGGGCGGAATGAAACTTGGCGAGCCGTCGGTAGATTTGGCGATATGCGCGGCGCTTGCCAGCGCGGCGAGCGACAACCCCATTGATAAATACACGGCGTTGTTTGGCGAGGTGGGCTTAACGGGGGAAATCCGTCCCGTGTCCTACGCCGACAAACGGGTAAACGAGTGCATTAAAACGGGCTTTAAGCGAGTAATTTTACCTGCGAAGAATATGAAAACCTGCCAAAAATACGCGGACAAAATCGAACTTATCCCCGTACAATACGTGGGGCAAATGATAAAAGCGCTTGGTCTTCGCCCTGCGCCCGTCGTTAATCAATAATCAATTTAATTAAAAAAGGACTTCTCTACGAAGTCCTTTTTAATTTTATTGTTCAATAACGTAGCCGTTTTTTATCGCCTTTTCCCGTAATTGTTTTGCAAGCGCAGGATTTTTCAACGTACCGTATCCGCCCTCATAACACAAGCTTAAATTATACGTACCACACGCATCGCCCTCATCCGAAGCCTTTTTATATAATTCAAAGCCCTTATTATAATCCACGTTTACACCTATGCCTTTCATATAAAACATAGCCAACGTTGTCAAAGCTTCCCTGCACCCACACAAACCTGCCATTTGCGCAAGTTCAAACGCCTTCTTTTCATCTTTTGGCACTCCTTGCCCATTTGCATAACAGATAGCCAACCGATTCATCGCGTTTCCATTTCCCTTTAACGTTGCTTTTGCAAAATAATCCACTGCTTTGGCGTAATCTTGTTTTACGCCTTTACCAAAATAATAACACCAACCCAAATCATACATTGCTATCGCGTTTCCGCTTTGCGCAGCCTTTTCAAAGAATTCCGCCGCTTTCGTCCAATCTTGTTGTACGCCAAGGCCATTTCCATACATATAACCAAGGTGTAATTGCGACTCTGAATCCCCGTTTTCTGTCGCCATAGTATACCATTTTATTGCCTTGGCGTAGTCTATGTTTCCAAACTCTTTGCGATAATAATCGCCCAACCAAGCTTGCGCAAAAACGTGTCCTTTCAACGCCGAATTTTCATACAACGCAACGGCTTTATTCAAATCTTTCGCCACGCCGTAGCCTTTTTCGTAGCAAATCGCCAACATATAAATCCCTTGCGAGTCCTCTCGCAACGCCAAGCTTTCAATTAAATCAAAGCCCTTTTTCTCGTCTTTCGGCACGCCGGTCCCGTCGATATAACAGCACCCCAACCTACGAAGTGAAATGCCATCCCCGCCGTCAATCGCTTTTTGATACCACTTCACCGCGCTTTCGTAATCTTTATAATTTTCTTCGTAGAAGATACCTAAATTGCGTTGCGCTGTCGCAAAACCTTGCAACGCCGACTTTTCATACCACTCTTTCCCCTTTTCTTCGTTTTTCTCTACACCGCGTCCAAAATAATAGCAATACCCCAAGGCGTTTTGCCCAGCTGGACAACCTTGTTCCGCCGATTTTTTATACCACTCTACCGCTTTTAAGTAGTCCTGTTCCACCACATCGCCGTCGTAATAAAAATCCCCCAAAGCGCGTTGCGCGCGAGCTTTTCCATCGCTTGCAAGCTTTTGAAAAACCGCAAATGCCTCCGTCTTATCCTTTTCACAACCAAAGCCTACGTCTTTACAGCATGCATAGAGATACGCCGTTTCCCAATTATCGTCTTTGTGTTCACTTACGTATTCAAACAATTTCGCCCCATCAAAATACGGCACGTACAAATCATCAAAATTTTGGGTTTTACGGAATTTTTCCACGCAATCTTTCCCCACGTCCGCACCCATTTTCACGGCGGTTAAGCCAAAAAATTGAAGGCTTTTTTCATAAAAATCCTGCTTGTCGCTCAAATACAATTTCACGTCGTTAGCACTGGAATTATAGCCGATTTTGCTATACTCCACCTTTTTATTATCAAGCAATTTTTTCAGCCAAACCGCGCTTTGTTTGTTATCCTTATTTGCGTATTCCTTCACCTTTTCAAGTTGCATTTTCCAAGACCCGTTCTCCGCCGCCCTATCCCGCCAATACGCCTTTTTTGCGGGCGATTTTTCAAGTGCAACCATTATTTCCATCGCAAAAACAGTTCCCTTTTCTGCGGAAAATTGGTATAAAGAAAAGACTTTTTCCCTGGTCTTATCGTCCACTTTCTTTGCCCAATCTCCATAATACGGCTCGCGACCCGTCAATACGTTGTTTTTTATCCCAAGCGCAAGCTTGTTGGCATACTCCATAGCGCACCGAGCATCGCCAAGCTCAACCCCTTTTTCTAAAAGCTCAATCGCCTTTTTCTCGTTTCTTTTTCTATCCAGCAAACCGCTCCAATATTGCCTTGCTACTTCCAAAATAGCGTCCACGTCCCCTTTTTCTACACGCGCATCCCACTCTGCCGCTTGTTTCGCCGTTTGACGTTTTATATCCTTGTCCACGTCCCGCCAAATCTTTCGCATATTAATTCCCATAGCGCTTTCTCCTTTTTACAAAAAAAACTTTCGAGCGCGTCGAAAGTTTTTTTATTTTTCTTTATAACAATTTTTTAATCGCCTCTTCTCTCGTTTCTCTCATAAGGTATACGGGCGGTACGTCAAGCATCGTCTTGCAACCGTATTGCCCCTCTTGGCTCAAACGATAGGTCGCTCTTGCGCACGCCACCAAAACGGACGAGGTAAATTCCGCATTGGAATCAAGTTGAATTTTGTATTCGATAACGTGTTTATTTTCCCCGTTTTTGCCCGTAACGCCGTTGCGAATAACGCTGCCGCCGTGGGGAAGTCCGCCGTGCTTTTCGTTGAGTTCTTCCTGCGAGATAAAATGCACGCTCGTGTCGTATTCGTCAAAATAATGGGGCATCGTCTTGATTGCCGTTTCTATTTTCTTTGCGTCCGCACCCTCTTTCAAAACGACGAAACACTCTCTTCTATGTTTCTCTCTCGTCGTGAAATCGGGCGTTTCCCCACCGCGGACACGCTCTAACGCGCTTTCCACGGGGATAGTGTATTGTTTCGCGTCCGCTACGCCCTCGATACGGCGAATTGCGTCCGAGTGCCCTTGGCTAACCCCTTTCCCCCAAAAAGTATAATCCTTGCCTTGGGGTAAAATCGCGCCCGAATACGCGCGTGCAAGCGAGAACATACCAGGGTCCCAACCGACGGAAATCATAGCCGTCTTTTTCGCTTTTTCCGCGCTCTCTTGTACGTTTTTCAAATGCTCCGCAATCTTTGCGTGCGTGTCGAAACTATCCACTACGTTAAAAAATTGCGCGAGATAGGGCGTTTGCTTGGGCAAATCGGTAGAACTCCCGCCGCAAAGAATCATCACGTCGATTTCGTTTGCCATTTCCTCCACTTTATCGGCGGAATATACGGGTACGCCCGTCAACGTTTGCACGCTTTCGGGATTGCGGCGAGTAAACACCCCCACGCAACACATATCGTCGTTTTGTCTTATCGCAAGCTCTACGCCCTTGCCAAGGTTACCATAACCATAAATACCAATACGAATAGGCATTTTTCATATTCTCCCAACTATTTGGTTTACTTATATCATTATATCATATACAAATGCGTTTATCAAGCGTTAAAAAAGAAAAAAATATTGGAAAATTTTAATTATTTGTTATACGAGGTATGCGCGTAGGTTATAACGAAGAGCCTCTACGCCCTCTTCTTTCCATCTATCCGTTCCCTTAAAAGCAACCTTATCGTTGCCAATTACAAAAAAACGCACCCCGAACGACGCAACCGTTCGGGGTGATACGTTATCTTATTATTAAATTAGAACATTTCTACGTAAGCGTCGCGTTCTGCGCCAACGGATACGTATTTAATCTTGCAGCCGCAAGCATTTTCGATGTATGCGATATAGTCAAGCGCCTCTTTGGGCAAATCTTCCTTCTTTCTGCAAGCGGAGATGTCGCAATTCCAACCCTTTACCGTTTCGAAGATAGGTTTGCAATCGTCCAAAACGTCGATGAAAGGGAATTCGTGGATAATCTTGCCGTCAAGCTCGTACGCGGTACAAATTTCAATTTCTTCATACGCGGAAAGTACGTCCATTTTCGTCAAAGCAATTTCCTTTGCGCCTTGGCAACGGATACCGTAACGGGACGCCACTACGTCGAAAGGACCAACACGTCTGGGTCTGCCCGTAGCCGCGCCGTATTCGCCGCCCAAATCACGCAATTTTTTCGCCTTTTCGTCGAAATATTCCGCCGTGAACGGACCTTCGCCTACGCACGTAGAATACGCTTTCATAATACCGATAGAGTTATCAAGTTGGAGTTGAGGTACGCCTGCGCCGATAGGAGCGTAAGCCGCAATCGTCGAAGAGGAGGACGTGTAAGGGTGAATACCGAAATCGATATCACGCATAGCGCCAAGTTGCGCCTCGAACATAATGTTCTTGCCCTCGTCGTTCGCTTTCGTCAAAAATTCGCCAACGTCACAAACGAAGGGTGCAAGCTTTTTGCCGAATTCTTCAAAATACGCAATAATATCTTCCGTCTTAACCGCCTCCGCGTGATAGCCGCCAACAACGGTGAGGTTTTTCCACTCTACGATATCCGCAACGCGAGCGTACAATTTTTCCGTGTTCAAAAGTTCGCCCATACGGAACGCCTTTTTATAGTATTTATCCGCATAAACGGGAGCGATACCGCGACGGGTAGAACCGAATTTTTTGCCTGCAAGACGGTCTTCTTCCAAGCAATCTTGCAATACGTTGTAGGGCATCGTGATAACGGCTCTATCGGAAATTTTCAAATTTGCAGGGGTAATTTTAATGCCTGCCTCCGTAAGTTTTGCCATTTCACCGCAAAGGTGTTTCAAATCGATAACCATACCAGGTCCCATAACGTTTACTACTTCTTCACGCAAGATACCGGAAGGAAGCAAGTTCAAAATGAATTTACCTCTTTCGTTGATAACGGTGTGTCCTGCATTGTTACCGCCTTGATAACGGCAAACTACGTCAAAGCTTTGGGAAAGCAAGTCAACCATACGGCCTTTGCCTTCGTCACCCCAGTTGATACCGCAAATAGATGTGAGCATTTTATATATATCTCCTTTGTTTTTTACCGCTTTTTAATATGGAGCTATTCCATAGCTATCCATTTTTGCGCGACAAAAAACACGCCACCAAATTTGATAGCACTTTATTATACCCCTTTTTTTTACTATTGTCAAGCCTAAATACCAAATACTTTATGAAAAACGATAAAAATCGTCAATTTTTTATAGGAAACTTTTTTAACCGCTATTGACAAAGTTCCCAAAATATCGTATGATTATATCGTATAATCCCTAAAATCGGCTTTTTAGGGGTATGATAAGGAGAAAGTGATATGTATTGTAGAGAATGCGGACAAAAATTAAGCTTGCGTTTTTGCGAAAACGAGGGTCTTATCCCCTACTGCGGTCAATGCGAATCGTATATGTTCCCCCAATTTTCCGTGGCGATTTCAATGGTCGTTACCAACCGCGCGCAAGATAAAATTTTGCTTGCAAAACACGTGGAGGACGACGATTTTATCCTCTTTGCAGGGTATGTGAAAAAGGGCGAAAACGCGGAAAAAACAATCCCCAGAGAAATCAAGGAAGAGCTTGGTTTGGACGTTGTAAAAGCAAAATACACCTCCTCCAAATACCACCAAAAAAAGGAAGTGTTGATGCTTAATTTCATCGTTATCGTCGAAGATAAGCCGATTAAATTAAAGGAAGATGAAATTGCCGAGGCGCGTTGGTGCACACCCGAAGAGGCGCTTGCGCTTATCCGCAAAGGCACGACGGCAGAATACTTCTTAACCAACGCCGTACGCGAATTAAAGAAAAAGATTTAACACCCCCCTGCCTTGTCCTTGCAAGCGTAGAAAAGACAAGCCAAACAATAAAACAAAATAGTACAGCCGAGGCGTTTGCCTCGGCTGTTTTCATTGGTTTATTTAGTTTTTCGGCACAACCACGAGTACGCCCTCGCCCGCAGGCAATTCTACCCTAATACTGTTGCCTCTGCTTTGCGATTCCGTCGCGTCTTGTACTTTCGTCAAGTTATACGTTCCATCAAAGTTAAGCGTAACCGTTGCGCCCGTCTTTACGTTGTTCGACGCAATATAGTACGCATAACCAATATCACGATATTCAAAACACCCTACGATAGCGTCGCCCGTACCCGTTGCGCTTGTCAACGCACCGTAAGAGCTTACGACGTCGCCGCTGGAAATAGGCGCAGGGCTGTTGTTGATAGGAATAAGTCCGCACCACTTACTCATCATAAGAACGTGGTCAACCGCCGCCACCTGTCTATTGATTTTTTGTATCATATCGTAATAAAGCGTTTTTTGTCCGTCAAGCGTAACGCAAGCCGTAAATCCGTTTTCCGCTCCATAGTTGGGGGGAGTGAAATAGTTATAATACTGTATCCCTTTTGCGCCGTAAGCAAGCATAGTGTTGTATTGGAACGCCGTTTCCCCGTACGAAAGAACACGTCTTACGTCGCTTGCCCCGTATTCCTTCCAAACGCCTACCTGCCCATATACCCAATAAGGCACGTTCGCTTTCATCGTATAATACCGCACGTTGCTTAAATTCGTATACCAACCATCACGGAAAAAGGCAGCGTCGTTATAATGATAGGGATAATAGTCGTAACTAAACACCTGCGGTTTTACCGTATTCAAATACAGTTGTACCCACTCTTCATAATTAGAGAACGTTCCGTTATACGTACCGCCCGTGCCTTGACAGTCTTGCAACTGCCACATTGCCGCATAGTTAGGCAAGTTGTTTACGTAAGCAAGCGTATTTTTATATTCGCTATCCTCCCACGCCCTCGTAGCCGCGGCAACGTCCGCAAAGTTTACCGCGCCCGGCTCGTCGATAAGGATTGTGCCGCCGTAAGCAGGCTTGGACATATACTCTTCAAACGCCGACAAACCGCTTGCCGTAGTCGCCTTCAACGCTTTTCTGTCGTTGACGATATACACCATACCCACTTGGTTTGCATAATCGAGCTCGCTTAAAATATCATCGTGCAAATGTCCGTTCGTCCAGTCGTTCCACCAGCCGCAAGCCACGTTAATACCGCACTCTTTCATCATTTGATAGCTTTGCAAGGAGATTTGCGAGGGCATATTTTCCCCTCTTCCCATATCCGCGGAGGACGCGTTGGGCGTATTAAACCCAACGATGGGCATTACGTCCCGACCAAGTTGTTCGAACGCCCAATAGTTATACCCCTCGATATTCTTCCAATCGTCTTGCCATTTCGCCGTGTACGTAACGCTTTCCTTAGGCATTGAGAATACGTACGTAAGCTCGCTTGACAACTTCTCCTCCCCGTCGTACCAACCAAGGAAGGTGTAATTTTGATTGGGCGTCACCGTGAGCGTAGCCCTTTCCCCTGCCGTTATCTTTTCTTCCGTATAAACGGAATACGTACCTGCTATCGAAAAATCGCTTTCCGTCGTGAGCGTATAAGCCGTCCATTTCGCCGTGTACGTCGTCACGCCCGTATTCGCCGTGGGAGAGAATTGATACACCTCTTCTTCCGTCAACAACTTATCCCCGTTGTACCAACCAAGGAAGGTGTAGCCTTTATTGGTCGTTGCCGTAATTTTTATTTCCTCGCCCAACGCCGTTTTCGTAGGCCCGTCAACCGTACCTGCCGCCATATCGTTTTGCTCTACCACGATAGGCATTTCTATCCACTTCGCCGTGTACGTAACGTTCTCTTTAACTCTAAAAGTAAATTTCAACGTATCGCAAACTTTCTCTTCGCCTTTATACCAACCTGCAAAGGCGTAACCCATATTCGTTTCCGCTTTTATCGTCTTACTTTCGCCGTACGAGAACGTACCTGCGCCGTAAACGTTGCCGCCGTTTGCAATGCTCTTTTCTAACGTTATCGTGCATTGTGCAGGCGCCCACATAGCAATTAACGTAACGTCCTGCGTAACCGTTTGCGTATCGAACACCCATTTCACGTCGTTTAAGTACCAACCCAAAAACTCAAAACCGTGTTTTTCAGGCGTTTGCGGTTGCGTCAATTTCCCGTTCGACGCCACCGTTTGCGATTGTACGGAGCTGCCGCCGTTGCTATCGAAAGTAACGGTGTGCGTTTGCGTTTCGCCGCCTTGGTCGCCGTTTTCGTCGCCCCCTTGGCTGCCACCCGCTTGGGGCGCATCGGGAGTTTCCTCCTTACACGCGGCTAAACTGCCTACGGCAAACGTCGAAAATACGCAAAGCAAAAACGCAAGCAATTTCTTCTTCGAGTTTTTCATTTCTTCCTCCTAATAACGCAAATCACGCCATTATTATTATAATATAAAAATACCTTTCGGTCAATAGAATTTTGCAAAATACTTGAACGATTTAGCATAAAAAAAATATTTTCTTTTGTCGAGTTTTTCTCCCCCTGCCGTTGACAATTCCCTCTTTTTTTGGTACAATATATAAGATAGTATTTTACTTACAGTAAAAAAAAGGAACGGATATGAACAAAATCGGGTTTGACAACAAACAATATCTTTCGTTACAATCGGAAAAAATCACCGAGCGTATTCAATCGTTCGGCGATAAGCTGTATCTTGAATTTGGCGGAAAACTCTTCGACGATTACCACGCCTCGCGCGTATTGCCAGGCTTTGAACCGGATAGCAAAATTAAAATGTTGTTAAAGTTGAAAGACGTAGCGGAAATCCTCGTCGTTATCAGCGCCAACGATATTATTAAAAACAAATACAGGAGCGACCTTGGCATCACGTACGACGCGGACGTTATCCGTCTTTTGGATATCTTCCAATCGAAAGGCTTATACGTGGGCAGCGTCGTTATGACGATGTACTCCCCTCAACCTGCCGTAGACGGGTTTATCAAACGCCTCGAAAACTTGGGCGTTAAGGTGTACAAGCACTACCCTATCGCAGGCTATCCGTCCGACGTACAAAAAATCGTAAGCGAAGAGGGGTATGGTCAAAACGAGTATATCCCCACCACAAGAAAGCTCGTCGTCGTTACCGCTCCCGGCCCTGGTAGCGGAAAAATGGCAACCTGCCTTTCCCAGCTCTATCACGAAAATTTACACGGCGTAAAAGCGGGCTATGCAAAGTTTGAAACCTTCCCTATTTGGAACTTGCCCCTTTCCCACCCCGTCAACTTGGCGTACGAGGCGGCAACCGCCGATTTGAAGGACGTCAATATGATAGACCCCTATCATTTGGACGCATACGGAAAACTCGCCGTCAATTACAACCGCGACGTTGAAATCTTCCCCGTTGTGTCGGCAATGCTCAAACAAATCCTTGGCTATTCCCCCTATAAATCCCCTACGGATATGGGCGTAAATATGGCAGGTTTTTGTATCGTGGACGACGAGGCGTGCAGAGCGGCGAGCGAAAACGAAATCGTCCGTAGATACTACTCCGCTTTGTGCGACGCAAGAAAGGGCAGAATTAGCAAAGACGTCGTTTCTAAATTGGAAATTTTGATGAGCAAATCGGGCATTTCCACCGAAAGCAGAAAAGCCGTAGCCCCTGCCCTTGCAAAAGCGGAAAGCACGGGCGCGCCTGCCGTTGCTATCGAACTGAACGACGGCACTATCGTAACGGGTAAAACGAGCGATTTGCTTGGCGCAAGCGCGGCGGCAATGTTAAACGCATTGAAAGCGTTGGGCGGCATTGATGACGCCATAGAGCTTATCTCCCCCACCATTATCGAGCCCATCCAACGTTTGAAAGTAAACCATATGGGCGCGAACAACCCCCGTTTGCACACGGACGAAATTTTAATGGCGTTGTCCATTTGCGCCGTTAGCGACCCGATGGCAAAACTTGCCGTAGAGCAGCTTGGCAAATTAAAAAATTGCGAAATCCACTCTACCGTAATGATTTCCCACGTCGACGAAAGAACGTTCAAATCGTTGGGTATGCACGTCACTTGCGAGCCGAAAAGATAATTGAAAATTAAATGGCAAAATGAAAACCGTCCCGATATTCGGGACGGTTATTTTTTATTCCAATTCCTCTAAACCATACGCACGGGTGTAAGCCACTTTTCCTTGCGTATCAATAAGCACGAAACGGATAAACGGTTTGCGCCACGGCGCCATAGCCTTTTTCGCATCGAAATAGCTGTTAATATCAATATCCACGCTCGTCAACGGTTCTTCGTTCATACAAGTATTGCTTGCAAAACGGCACTCCGTCTTAAAATGAATTTCTCGCACGGGCGAACACTTGATATGTACGACACCGTTTTCAATGGAAAGCTCGTAAATCTCGGGCGAAGTGGAGGCGTAAAAATCCCCTCTTTCAAGCGCGTCCATAACGGTAGCGTATTCCAATTTCTCCGCCTTTACCATCAAAAATCCGCCGCAACAATCTTGCAAACAATGCGCGTCGTCCGTCGCCAAAGGGAATACGTTTTTCCCTTGCGTAAGCAAATCTTGCAAAGGCGCGTCGTTGTCGGGAAGTCCTACGCGGAGGCTAACGTTGTTGTAGCACTCCACACCCCAAATCCCCTCTAAACCTATATAATCGGCATAATTTTGCAACGACCAAACGGGGTGGTTATAGCTGACGATAAAGCCCTCTTTTTTCGCAATCGCTATTGCCTCGTTCACCTTGTCAATAGGGTATTCTCTTTTATAAACGTGTTTCTTTTGCTCTTCGCTAATCTTCGGTTTTACTCTCTCGAACACCAATTCGGGGTCCCAAATAGAAATCACCGATTTGTTCGGGTCTTTCGAATAGAAATTGAGGTGATACGTCTTGATATGCGGATACGCCTTATCCTCTGGATAAAGGTTAAACGCAAGTTCCGTGCTCGTAATCGCCAAGAAATTTTCGTCCGTGAGTTCGGTATGCGGCATCAAAATCTCGTGGTCGGTATAAGCCAAAATGGAATAGCCGTGTTCCATATACACCCGTTTCAGCTCTTCGGGGGAAAGCTGTCCGTCCGAAACGGTGCTATGCGTGTGCATATTCGCCTTGTAGAAGTTTCCTTTTTGCGGTAATAAATATTTTTTCATAACTTACACGTCCAACTGCTGGTCGCCAAACTTTATCCAGCCTTTCTTTCTCATAAACTCGCTTACGCCAAACGACACAAGCGCAGGAATAACGAACAAACAAAGCACGATACCAAGCACCGTGTTAAGCGTAGGCACGCCGTACAACGCACACGCGTCGATTACCCCGAACAAGCCTACAAGTCCGCTCGTACCCATACCGCCGCCCACGTCCGTACAACGCACGTTGAGCAACACCGCAACCAAGCCTGCAAACGCGCTTGCAATAATTTCGGGGAGCATAATCGTCGGTTTTTTCATAATGTTAGGGATTTGTAACATACTCGTACCTACCCCTTGCGAAATCAAACCGCTCACCTTATTTTCTCTAAACGACGCCACGGCAAAACCAATCATATGCGCCGCGCAACCTGCCACCGCCGCGCCGCCCGCAATAGCGAATACTTCGGGGTTGGCAAGCGCCGTTTGCGAACGGGCAATAGCAATCCAAATCGCCGCGGAGGAAGTGGGCATCGTAAGCAAAATACCCATAACGACGGCAATCAATACGCCGACGATAATCTTCACCGCCTCCCCTGCGTTAATCGTGATAACGAGCAGTTTTGCAAAAAGGTCGATAAGCTTGATAAACGGCCAAGCGACGTACACGCCGCCCACCGCCAAAACCAACGCCCCAAGCGGAATTAAAATAATATCCAGTTTCGTTTTGCCTGCGTACAAACTAACGATTTCTACCACGAACATCGTAACCACGTACGCGCCTATGGGATTACCGGGCGAGCCCGACGTCAAAAGGATAGCCGCGGATTGTTCCCAAAACACCAAACCGCCTGCAAACGCGCCCACCATACCGGCAACCGCCGCCGCAAACACGAGCAGCTTGTTTTTTCCAAGCGCATAAGCGATGCCCACGCCAATCCCTGCGCCCATCAACGCCTTGGCAACGTTGGCTATGTACGTCAGCGTTTTGCCGAAGTAATTATCGCCTATCCACCCTGCAATTTGCGCCAAAATCGTGCCTGCAATCAAGGTGACGAACAAGCCTTGCGCCATACCCGAAAACGCCGTGATAAAATAGCGTTTGGGGAGCGCTTTCAAATACGCCGTCGTTTTTTGCTTAAACGACTTCTTTTCTTGTACAGTTTCTTCCATGAATTCTCTCCTCATCTACAAGATTTATTTAGGCATACCGCCATTTTTCTCTTATTATACTCCCATTAACCCCAAAATGCAAGCGTTTGAATAAAAAAACCGCCCTTGCCAAAGCAAAGACGGGTTTTTCGCGCTTATTGCAAACCTTATTTTCTTTCGAAACTATCGCAACAAGTACAGCTTTCCGCATCGCAGCTGCAAACGTTGCCTACGTGAATTTTGCGAAGAGTGCAATAATCGCCGCTGCGGTTATACTTGCAATCGGTTACGCCGCAACCGATGCTGGTGTTCACTTCTTGACCTTTTTCATTAAACATAATAAAAATCCTCCTTTCAAAGTAAAAGCAGTATGCGCAAATTGTGCAAAGATTATTGACATTTGCAAAATTTTCCTGTAAAATAGTACAGTAGAATATAAACGCGGAAGAACCGCGCAAGGAGTATAGTGATATGAAAGTATTATTGACCGCAGACGTAAAAGGCACGGGCAAGAAAGGCGACGTTGTAGAAGTAGCGGACGGCTACGGCAGAAACTTCCTTTTGAAAAAGGGTTTAGCTACCGTTGCAACCAACGCAAACGTTCACGAAGCGCAACAAAAGAAAGAGGCGGCGGCTTTCCATAAAGCGGAAGAAGTAAAAGCGTTGAAAGCGCTCGCAGCCGACTTGGATAAAAAATCGGTGACCGTTCGTATCAAGACGGGCGAAAACGGCAAAGTATTCGGCAGCGTAACCGCATCGAACGTGGCGGCGGCACTTGCGGAAATCGGCTTTGACGTGGACAAGAAAAAGATTAAAATGGACTCGGTAAAAGCGCTTGGCACTTTCCCTGCGGAAATCCGTCTTATGGAAGGCGTTAGCGCAAAAATCAACGTCCTTGTAGAAAGCCTTTAAGTAGATAAGGACGTATCCATATGAACGAATTACAAGAAAACGTAACCACCGCGCAAAACGAAAGCGCGCAATCCTCTTTGCCTAAAAAAATCACGAAAGAGGATTTGAAAAAAGCGGCGGCGACAAGACGTGGAAAAATCTTTTATTGGGCGCAAACGGTAATGTTTTTGCTCTTATCCTCCTTCCTCGTTTCCTTTGCGGCGTATAGCTTGATTTTGCCTAACGAGTTCACGATTGGCGGCATTAGCGGTATCGCAATTCTTCTCGACGAGGCGTTTGGAATCCCCCAATATATCGTCGTATTTTCCGTCAACCTCCCCCTCGTCGTATTCTCTTTCTTCTTTGTAAAGAAGAAATTTGCCATTTTGACGGCGACGCATATCGGTTTGCAAACGGCTTGGCTCGCATTGATAGAAATCGCTTTCCCCTCTTTCCAAATTGATTTTGGTAACGGCGCGGAAAAAATCTTCGCGGCGATTGCAGGCGGTCTTTGTATCGGCGTAGCCGTTGCGCTCGCATTTAAGATTGGCGGCTCGACGGGCGGCGCGGATATCCTTGCCGTAGTCATCCAAAGAAAGTTTAACGCAAGCTCTATCGCGCGCGTAATCTTCTTTATTAACTGTATCGTTATCGCATCCTCTATCTTCGTTTTCAAAGTGGACGAAACGATGGAAAGCTCGCTCAATAAATACGCGCTTATCCTCCTGCCTATTATGATGTCCGTATTCGAATCGTATATAGAAAGCAAAGCCAACGAATCCATTACGGGCGGTTTCCACTCCGCAATCGAATTCCGTATCATCACGGACAAGCCCGAAGAAATGGCGCTCGTGTTGATGAAAGAACTCAACCGCGGCGTTACGGCAGTACCTGCGACGGGTATGTACACGAAAATCACCCGTTCGATGCTCTTTTGCGTTGTCAGCCGCAGACAGGCGACGACCTTGCGTAGAATCGTAAAACAAATCGACCCCGATTCGTTTGCCGTCACCTCCAAAGTATCCCAAGTTTTGGGGCTTGGTTTCTATTCCGACGAAGAATAATACATTATCAAAAGCCGAGTATAACTCGGCTTTTTTCTTGCCCTTTCGCTCTTCTTTTCCCTAAAAGCAAAAAATGCGAGCAAAAACGCCCCCTTTCGCCATTTTTTTTCGTTGGACACTTGACAATCTTGCCTCATTTAGGGTATAATAAAGTTACTTGAAATTGCTATTTTTTCAAGAATTTTCCAAAAGGGGACAATAAACACATGAACAAAGGCGAATTGATTAAAGTAATGGCTAAAAAGGCAGATTTCACGGAAAAGGACGCAACGATTGCATACAACGCATTTGTTGAAACGATTACCGAGGCATTGAAAGCAGGCGACAAAGTTTCTCTCGTTGGCTTTGGTACGTTTGAAGTGAAAGAGGCAGCCGCTAAAACGGGCATCAACCCTAAAACGGGCGAAAAGGTAGAAATTGCAGCTTGCAAGAAACCCGTTATGAAGTTTGGTAAATCTTATAAGGACCTTATCAACGACTAATCAACAAACCCAAATATGATGAAAACCAAGACGGCTTCCGCCGCGGGGGTTTTCCTTTACAAACCTATTTCTTTTTTTTA
>JAZRSE010000097.1:0-5804 GCA_045651305.1 Candidatus Scatosoma sp.
CCTCGTAATTATAACAATTTCAAAAAACGATGTCAAGTCTTTTTTCGGCGTTTTTACCGCTTTTTAGAGATTTTTTCCTTTCTTTTCCTTGCCGATTGAAAAATTCGTCGCGCCCCGTCGATTTTTAGCTTACTTTCTCGAAATCGCTTGCAGGGTGCTTACACCAAGGGCAAACGAAATCGTTAGGGAGCGCGCCCTCGTGCGTATATCCGCACACTTTGCACACCCATTTCTCCCCTACGTTTTCTTCCTTTTTCGCTTGGGGCTTGGGCTTGATATTGCTTTGATAATATTCGTACGTCGTCGATTTTTCACTCGAAAGCGTTTTCGCCTCCGTAACGTTTGCAACGAACAACGTATGCGTGCCGTAATCGTAGCTATCCACCACTTCCGCGCTCATCATAGCGTTGGCGCAATCGGGCAGATAATACAACCCGTTTTCCGCCTTGGGATACGTCTTTCCCTCGAATTTATCCATGTCTTTGCCCGATTGAAAACCGAACTGCTTAAATACCTCAAAAGGCGTGTTTTCCGTCAACACGGACACGTTGAATACGCCCGTTTTCTTCAAAAGCTCGTTTGAATAATTCGCTTTATTGACAAACACGACGATACGCTTGGGCTCGTCCGTAATCATCGACACGGTGTTGACGATACAGCCGTTTTGCCTTTCCCCGTCACTCGTCGTCAACATATATAATCCGTAACTGATTTTGTACATAGCCTCTTTTTCAATCATTGTCTTTTCTCCTCACGCTATTTTTTTATTCTCTACGATAACGCTATACAAAGCCGTTAACATTTGAGCGCGGCGTTACGCCGTCCAAAGCCCGTGCAGGTTGCAATACGCATACACGCGCACCGCTTTATCCCCGTCCGTAAGCGAGAAATTGCATACGGGTAATTCCCCTGCCGCAAGGTATTTCACTTGATAGCCTTTTTCCGTTTCCAATACCACGAATTCGATAAGATGTTCTTCGCTCATCGGGTGCGCTACGCTACCAACGTCCACCTTCACTTGTTTGCACTTCTTCGTTACCACGGGCACGTGCTTTTCCTTCGCCGCGTCCGTCGAACACGCAATAAGCTCTTTCCAGCCCTCGCATTTCATTTCCTCTTTCGTTATCATTACCTTTCCGCATTTTTCACATTGATAGAATTTCAACATATTTTCTTTCTCCATTTTTCATTTATTAGGATTTAATCCTATTTATAGAATAACATAAACTTGTTCTTCTGTCAATAGTTTTGCGCAAAAAAATCGAAAAAATTTATTTTTTAGCCGTCAAACAATTATGTTTATACAGTTTTTCGTCAAGATATTCTATTGCAGGCAATAATTCTTGTTCGTCGCCGTAGTTATCGGTGTACGCCTCGATGATTAGCGCGCCGTCAAAACCCACGTCTTTAAGACGTTTGACGAGGGTGTCGAAATCGAAATTACCCTTTCCAGGCAGGCACATTTTGCCCATATCGTTATAATCGGAAAGGTGAACGTACGCAAGGTCTTTGCCCATTTCCGTAAGATAATCTTCATACGGATAGCCCGAAATGCGCGCCTGTTTAATATCCAACACACCTTTAAGCGCAGGGAGCTCCTTTTTCAATCTTTCAAACACGCCCACACGATTATACGTCGCCCACTCTACGTTTTCCAAGCAAAGAGCTACGCCGTAGCTTTCGCAAGCGGAAATAATATCCGCAAAACCCTTTATCATATTGGGGAAGTTATCGTTTTTGCCCGAACGCGCCGCCTTTTTCATCCTTGCCGTGCCGTGGAAGGTATAATAGGGCGCGCCGAGTATTTTCGCGCTTTGCAACACTTTATCCAACCAATAGAACGCGTCCGCGCGTGCGCGAGGGTGTGCGTTGAAGAGTTGCGGTTCGAACTGCGTATTGAGAATATGCAGCGAATTGATGCTCAAATTTCCTTTATTTTTAAGCAGGGTATCGGCAAACGGTTGACCGTATTCGCAATAGGTCGTGAGGAAAACCTCGGCGGTTTGCACCCCGAGTTTCTCCAAAAAAGGCAATGCCTCTTCGTTATTCTTTCTTAAAAACAGCGACGCCGTTGAAACACCCGTTTTCATATCAAACTATATAGTACGCCCAATTTTCCTTTCTCGGCTTTACGGCAGGCTTGATATCCGCATAGCCGATTACACAGTTGCCAATCCCCTCGTAATCCCCCTCGATGCCGAGTTTTGCCAAAATCGCCTTGCCCTCGGGGCGTTCGAACGTTTGCTTTGCGCGGTGAATCCAACAGCTGCCAAGCCCGAGCGAGTGCGCCGCAAGCATCATATTGCCCATCACGAGCGAGCCGTCGTAAAGATAGGTGGACGCGTTTTTATCCGCAAGCACGACGAGCACGCAAGGCGCGCCGTAAAACGGGTCGTGTCCGCTTTCGCCCATAATTTCCGCATTGACCTTGGAAAGGGTGGCAATCGTTTCCTTATCCGTGATTGCCAAGATGATAGGCGATTGACGATTTCTGCCCGTTGCCGCCCACGTACCTGCCTCTACGATTTTTTCAATGAGTTCCTTTTCCACAGGCATATCTTTGTATTTTTTGACGCTTCTTCTCGATTTGATAAGCTCTAACGTTTCGTTCATATTTTTCACTCCTGATATTGTAATTTTTCCACCGACCAATTTTCAAGTACGGCTTGCATATCCTTGGCAATCAACTTCGCGCCGTCCAAATCGTGATACAAATAATTGCCGCACTCTTTGCGCGTGTTGCCGGGGATATCCCCTAAATACGCAGCGATAAACGCCATACTCTCTTGCACGAGCTTTATCGCCTCTTCGTGCGAAATCGCATCGCGGACGAGCAAATAAAAGCCCGTTTTACAGCCCATAGGCCCTACGTAAACGATTTTATCGCCGTGCGCGCTATTGCGTGCAAACGTAGCGAACAAATGCTCTATCGTGTGCGCCGCTTTCATAGAAAGATATTCGCCGCCGTTAGGAATTTTCATACGCACGTCGTAGGTTACCACGTCGCCGTCGATACGGGAAATATACATACCCTTTTGCAATACGTCGTGATTTACCGTAAAGCTTGCTATCTTCTTCATACCGTTTTCTCCTTATTTGTGAGGGGCAGGTATTCGATAACGCACGCGGAAAGCGCCAAATACCGCCACGATTTTAACCGCAACGCCGTCAACTCAAAGCACAGTAAATCCACCGTTTCCCATAAGAAAACCCAAGCGAAAATGTCGATTACTTCGCTTATCACCGCAAGGTGACGTCCTTTTATCTCCAAGCCTATCATAAAAATCAAGGCGCATACGCCGATAAGCGCCATCAACGAGGCGATTATCCAAATACGCTTTTTCTCGTGGCGCATATTCTCAAAACGCCCCTCGTAGTAACCGTGGATTGCCTCCGTGTACGCCCTTTCTTCCTCTTTCGTGATTACGTCGCTATGCACGCGCAAACGCACCTGTTCTTTCACGGGCACGCTATCCAAACTGCGCTCGATAAACTCCGCCACGTCCGTAGAAAGTTCGGCGTTAGAACGCAAGCTATACGGCGATAAAAAATCGTCGTCGCTATGCACGCAAAAATCGACGATAGCCCTGCCTTCGCTATCGCGCAGGCGTTCCTTTTTCTCTCGACGGCTTTTCAACTCTTTTCGTATTTCTTTTAACGAACGTATCATCTTTCTTCCCCGTACATTTTCTTATAAATATGCTCGGCATACGCTTTGGCTACGTTTACCCCCGTAACGCGCTCGATTCCTGCAAAGAACGCATTAGAGTTCACCTCGCAAACCACAGGCTTTCCGCCCTCGCCAAACAAAATATCAATGCCGCAATAATCCAGCGACAACTCGCTTGCAATCCTTTCGCACAACATTTGCGTTTGGAAGGAAAGGGAATACACGCTCCCCTCGCCGCCAAGCTCGATATTGCTCCTAAAATCGGTATTCGATTGGCGGAGCATAGACGCCACCACCCTGCCGCCTACCACGATAACGCGCACGTCCTTGCCTACGCTCGTTTTCACCGTTTCTTGGAAAAGGTGGGGGCGGCATTTTAATTCCTCCATAAGCCCCGTCAGCTCCTCGCGGTTTTGCGCCATATATACGCCCTTCCCTTGCGAGCCGAAACACTCTTTCACGATAATAGGATAGGAGAACATTGCCTCCACGTCGTCCACCGTGCGTTTGCGAATATTGGCGTCGCCGTGATAGCATAAAAGCCCCGACGCCGTTTTGGGCATAGGGATATTCTTCCCCGATAAAGCGATATACGTTTGCATTTTATCGTCGCACACACGGATTGCCTCGTGGCAATTAAACAGTTTTAAGCCTGCTTTTTCCAGCATTTCCGATACGTATTTATCCTTGTCGAAATACACGCAAAAATCGTACGTATCCAAAAGCGACGTCGTTATTTCATTATTGGAAACGACGGCATAAAAACCGTCGTTCCTTTTCATATCCGCTTGTACACCCAATTTTTCAAGCTCTTCTTGCATACGTTCCGCTTGGGAAAATTGCGAGCTCGATTGCAAATAAGCGTTTATTAAAATAAGCGCTTTTTTCTGCTTTTTCATCTTTATAAAACCTTTGCGCCTGCCGCTTTCAAAATTTCTACTGCCTTTTCGGGCGTGGACGTCTTAAAACCAATGTTTGCGTGTCCGTCGTTGCCTGCAAACGAATACATATATTCGATATTGACGCCGCTATCGCTAAGGGCAATCAATTCGTCCGCAAGCGCGCCTGCCGTGTTAGGCACTTCTATTGCCACAAGTTCTACAATCGAGGACAAAAAGCCTGCCGCTTGCAACGCTTTTTGCGCCTTTTCGCTATCGTCCGCAATCAAACGCACGATACCAAATTCCTTGGTGTCCGCAATGGATAAGGAATTAAGGTTTACGCCTGCTTGTTTCAACACCTTGCAACAATCGCTTAATCTTCCCTCTTGGTTTTCCAAAAACACCGCTACTTGTTTAACCATCTTTTCCCCTCCTTATAACTTACGTCTATCGGTAATTCTCTTCGCCTTGCCCTCGCTTCTTGCCACACTACCGGGGGAAACAAGGGTAATCTTCGCGCTCACCGAAAGCGCCGACGCCATATCCGCCGCCAATTTTCTTCTAATTTCTTCTACGTGCGCCACTTCGTCCAATTTCACGTTCGGCGAAAGTTCCACCACGATTTCCATCGTGTCAAGGTTGTTCACTCTATCCACGTTGATATGGTAGTTGGGCGTAATGTCAGGGCTTTGCAAAAGTACGCTTTCGATTTGCGAAGGGAATACGTTTACCCCACGAATAATGAGCATATCGTCGCTTCTGCCCGTAATTTTATTGAGTTTCACCGACGTTCTTCCACAAGGGCAAGGCTCGTCGTTGAGGCTGGCAATATCACGCGTTCTGTAACGGATAAGGGGCATACCTTCTTTGGTGAGCGTGGTAATAACAAGCTCGCCCGATTCGCCGTAAGGGAGCGGTTCTAACGTGTCCACGTCCACGATTTCGGGATAGAAATGGTCGTCTTGGAAGTGCATACCCGTCTTAAATTGACAATCGCACGCAACGCCGGGGCCTGCAATTTCCGAAAGCCCGTAAATATCCACCGCGCGAATCCCCAAACGTCTTTCAATATCCTTGCGCATATCTTCCGACCAAGCCTCCGCGCCGAAAATACCGCCTTTGAGCTTGATATCTTCGCCAACCTTTAAGCCCATACGCTCGATTTCTTCCGCAAGATAAATGATATACGAGGGTGTGCAACAAATAATATCCGCGCCGAAATCAACGAGAAGTTGAATTTGTTTTTGCGTATT
>JAZRSE010000098.1:0-8317 GCA_045651305.1 Candidatus Scatosoma sp.
TACCCTATGCCCAAGCAAAACCAAGGCTGTGACGTTTGCACGGACGAAAATAGCGACCACGCTTGCGATATTTGCGGCGAAACGTTGAGCCAATGCGCGGACGAAAACAGCGACCACGCTTGCGATATTTGCGGCGAAACGTTGAGCCAATGCGCGGACGAAAACAACGACCACGCTTGCGATATTTGCGGCGAAACGTTGAGCCAATGCGCGGACGAAAACAACGACCACGCTTGCGATATTTGCAGCGAAACGTTGAGCCAATGCGCGGACGAAAATAGCGACAACGCCTGCGATATTTGTGGCGAAACGATAAACCAAGGCGGCAGCGAAGGCAACGAAGGCGACGATAACGACGGCAACCAAGGCGGCAACGAAGGCAACGAACACGTTTACGAAAATGTATGGCAAAGCGATAACAACGAGCATTGGAAGAACTGTTCTTGCGGAGAAAAAATTGAAAAAGCGGCGCACGTAGACGAAAACAGCGACGGGGCTTGCGACGTATGTACGCATAGCGTAAGCGCGCCCTCTTCCCCCTCGACGCCCAATCAAAGCGAAGAAACGGGCGGAAAGAAAGGCTGTAAATCCTCTATCAGCGGCGTGGCAGTAGGCGGCGTTGCACTTGCTCTTTGCCTTGTCGTAAAAGGTAAAAAGAAAGACGAATAATCGAAATGAAAGCCGTTGAACCCCTTTCAACGGCTTTTTTCCATAAAATACTACGATAAAAAAGTGGGAAATACTTGCATTTTTTCCGCTAATCGTTTATAATGTAGATTGTGGTATCATTACCGCACCGCTTTGCGGTGTTAAAATAAAGGAGTACCCTCGATATGAAAGATTTTGACGAAATGCGCAATATCGACATCGAGCTCGACCAAAAACCGAGCGTAAAACCCAAGAAAGAAAAGAAAGGCGGATTTTTAGGTAAATTCGTCGCTTGGCTTTTGGGTTTAATCATCGGCATCGTCGGCGCGTTTGGCGGTATTGGATTTTTCGGTTGGTATATTTTCGCGAAAATGCCCATTAAAAACGCTACGGATAAGGTTGGCGGAATACTCGGCACGGAAATTGATTACACCCAATACATAAACGGCTCGTACGGCGAAAAAACGATTGCCAACCTCGTTGGCGACACGATTGCGGCGGTGCAAACTATTGCGGAAGGCAAGGGCTCGCTTAATTCGCTCAACGCCATCTCCCCTCTCGTTGGCAAAATGGTTTGCGGAGAGGACGGCAAAAGCGGCTTGGTAGCGAACTTAATTTCGCTTGCTATCCCCGTAGACGGCACGGCGCTTATGAGTAAAATTTTGGTAAAACCCGCAGGCACGCCCGACGCGGACGAGAATAAAAATATTTATTTCACCGATTATCTTATGTCCTGCGTCAACGATGCGCCCCTTGGCGATATGCTCTCGGCGCTTGGCTATGCCACCAACGACGTTATTAAAACGCTTTGCTACGGCGTAGAAAACGTCGATTATACGTACACCGAAACGGGCGAAATTCAAATGTTGAACGGCGCAAAGAAACTCACGGTTAAAGAGTTTTTAAGCGAGGACTTGAACGAGCAAATTAGAATGCTCCCTATCGATTCGTTTATCAGCGTGAACTTCCCCGACGACGCGCTTATGTGTACGCTTGCCTACGGCCCTGAATACCGTTATGAAAAGGAATTAGACCTTGACGGCAATATAATTATGAAACAAATCTTCTATACGTACTCCGTAGACGGAGAGGGCAATTTCTCCTTGTTAGACGACGAGGGCAACGACGTCACGGCGAATATTATTTCACGCGAGCCCACCTCCCCTATCACCTTGAAACATATCGTTAAAGAGGGCGAGGGAGAAGAAGAGGACGTCACCGAAACCCGTTATTTGTTGTATAGCGCAACGGACGAAAAATATTACGCGTTCGAGGACGATGCTTACACCAAAATTGCAAGATTTAAGAAAAACACGATTGGCGATTTGAGCGATGGTTCGAGCTCGTTGATTGATAAAATGTATGTAAAAGACCTGCTCAAAGTAGACGAAACGGACGAACGAGTTATGATTGCCCTTTGCTATGGCAAAGAAGACGCCGATTGGAAATTCGATAAAGACGGCAAGATTGAAATGTTGAACGGCAAGAAACCGCGCACCGTAAGCGATTTGAAAAACGGCAACCTCTTTGACGAACTCACCTTAAAAGATATGCTCGGCGAAGACGTAGAAACGAATATGATTTTGCACTCGCTCGCAGACACGACCATTAAAAATCTCCCTGCTAAAATGAACGAGCTCACCTTCGACGACATCTTCCCCGACCACGTTTACGAGTTTGAGAAAGATTCTAACGGCGATTACCTGCTCGACGCAAGCGGAAACAAAATCCCCGTTTACGAAACGGACGAAAACGGCAACCAAGTGCATAAAGTTACCGCAATGTGGAGTTATTTGTTCGACAACCCCGAAACGGAGAAAGTAGAGCGTCCCAACCAATACTTCTTGCTTGGGCACGACCTCGACCACCCCGGCGTTGACCAAATGATTGAGAATATGCAAGGGAATATGCAAACGAAATCTCTTCGAAAGCTTGTAAAAGACGGTTTGATTGCCTTTGACGACGACCCTACCACCCCCGAAGACGAATCGGTAACGAAAAAAGAGGCGTTCCTCAATAGCGATAAAACGCTCAGCAACGGTGCAATCGTTCAAGATATGACGGTTATTGAAATGATAGATTGGATTTTGAACAGGGAATAATACCAATAATTAAAAAGAGAAAGGCAAACGCGCTTTTCTCTTTTTTGTGTAATTCTTGCGTTAAAATCTCAAAAAATCCATTTTCACGCTTAAAAATAATTGACTAAACCCCAAAAATAAGATATAATGATTGAGCACGGTTGAAAAATCCGTGCAAAACCTTGCATATCTTTGATATGCCGAATAAGACCAGGAGGTGAAAAAGTATGGCTAAATACGAAATGCTCTATTTGCTTAACAACGAATTGGCAGAAGACGCAAAGGAAGCCGAAATCGCGAAGTATGAGGGTATCGTTAAATCGATGAACGGTAACGTCGTTTCCACCGATAAGTGGGGCACGAAGAAAACCGCTTACCCTATCAACTACAAGACGGAAGCTTACTATGTTCTTATGACGTTCGAAGCAGACGGTAAAGTTGTTGAAGAACTTAAACGTGTTGCAGGCATCGACGCAGACGTTGTTAGACGTTTGATTACGAAACTCAACTAATAAACGGGGAAAAGAAAATGAACAAAGTATTTTTAATCGGTAACTTAACGCGCGACCCCGAACTTTCGGAAACGGCAGGCGGCGTGCCCGTATGCCACTTCTCGATTGCGGTAAATCGTAACTATTCTTCGCAAGACGGCGAACGTCAAACGGACTATTTTAACTGTACCGCTTGGCGTGCAATGGCAGAATCGATTGCGCGTTACACGAAAAAGGGCAAGAAGGTTGCAGTAGTTGGCAGTATTCAACTTCGCAACTACGAAGACAACCAAGGCGTAAAACGTACGGCGGTAGACATTATCGCACAAGACGTAGAATTCCTTTCGCCCAGAGAAAATGGCGATTCGTTCGACGAAATGGACGAAATGCCCCGTCAATCCACGCAAAAACGCAAACCTATGTTGCAAGCGATGGACGACGATACTGACATCCCCTTCTAATTTTTAGGGGAACACCAACAATATAAGGAGAAACTATCATGGAAGAAAAAGCACCTGTTAAAAAGGTTTTCAAAAAAGCGCCCCGTAAAAAGGTATGCGCATTCTGCCAAGAAAAGCTTGCTGCGGTTGACTACAAAGACGTTAACCGTTTGAAGAAGTACATTTCCGAGGGCGGTAAAATTTTGCCCCGCAGAATGACCGGTACTTGCGCAGCGCACCAAAGACTTCTTGCTACCGCTATCAAGCGTGCAAGAATCGCAGCGCTCCTCCCCTTCAAAGGCGAGTAATTAACCTAAATCAAACAACGAAAAGCCAACCCTTTGGGTTGGCTTTTTTGTTACGATAATTGTGTACGTTTTGTGAAAGAAATTATTAAAAACTATTGACAACACCCCTCCCAAGTGGTATAATTACCCTAACACTTTTCCACAATAGGTGGAAGAAAAAGGAGATATATTATGAGAAAAGCAAACATTTTTAAGAAAGCACTTTCGGGCGCTTTGGCGTTGACCACCGCCCTTTCCGTCGGTTTATTCGTTGGTTGTAAAAACAAAGGTGACGGCGACCCCGTAGATACGACGGAACAACAAGCGCACTCCGCTTTCATTGACGAAATCGGCGGTGTATCCGAAACGTACAAAGGTACGCTTTCCAACGGCAACTATGAAAATTACGACGTCGCGGCGGAAGCTTTCGTAGAGGCGGAAGTATCGAGCGATGCGGAAATTTTGGAAGTTAAAAAATTAAAAGCGTTAAACGCGGAAGAAGTTACCGCATTAAATATCCCCTCTTCCGACAAAACGATTAGCGGCGTTGAAAAATACGAAATCGAATACGTAGAAGATACGTATATGCCCATGTCCACGCAACCTACCAACTCGAAAAAGGTAGTCGTTTATCTTATTCGCTACGAAGGCGGTCGTTGGGAATATTTCTCCCCCTGCCCTGTAACGGGTGAAACGATTACGAAGAGCTATTACGATTCCGTTTTTGAAAGCGAGGCTTACGCAAACTGTACGTATTCCAATTCGTTGACGACGGATATGTCGGTAGAGGCGTCGGGGCAAGGGCAAACGATGACTATAACGATGAATATGTCGTTAACGCAAACCGCTAAATACGCCGACGGCAAAATTTACATAGAGCAAACCACCATTTCCACTATGAAGATGGAAATGCCCGGTTATCCCGAATACAACCAAAATGAAACGACCACAAATACCCTTTGTCAATATTTTGAAGAGGTAGACGGCAAAATTACCTTCTACCAAAAAACAATAAACAACGGCGCAACGGACGGTTGGGAGGCTTGTAACGATTTCTATGCCGTAAACTGGGACGATTTGGAAGATTTTATGCCGTTTGCGGATAACTATTTGGATTATACGTATTTCACGAAGACGGATTTCGGTTTCGAATTGAGCGGAACACAAGCGGAACGTTTCTTGTCGGAAACGTTGAATTCGATTGAAGCTATGCCCGAAGTTAGCAACATTATCAACCAAATGGACGTTAAGACGATTGTGAAATACTACGTTCAAAACGGCGCTTTGACGGGTATGCGTCAAGATTTGAGCATTGGTTACAACGGCACGGTTGAGGGCGCGAATACGAACCTTTCCCTTACGCTCGTAGCAAAAGGCACGGTAAAAGATTACGGCACGACGGTTGTAGAAAAACCCGCAGAGATTGCTTAATAGAGCAATATCGACAACACAACGTAATTTATGCGGAGGCGATACTCGCCTCCGCATTATATTTTCCCAACTTTTTATAAAGAAAGTAGAAAAAACGCGCAAAAACAGTTGACAAATATCAAAAAAAATCTTATACTAAATAAGCGTTTTAATGAAACACACTGTTAGCTCAACTGGATAGAGCGACGAGCTAACCGTAAAGAAAAGCATTGATAATGCTTTTTAGGGGCGAGATGAGTGAGCGCATTTGCCTTGCGCGAACGATGACCGAACACAACGCTTTCCTTACGTTGTGTGAGAACGGTCGAAAGACCGACCTCTATCTCTTTTTATAATTAAATATGCACTGTTAGCTCAACTGGATAGAGCGTCGGTCTACGGAACCGAAGGCTAGGAGTTCGAACCTCTTACGGTGCACCAGCAAACCCCAACGGCAATACGCCGTTGGGGTTTTGCTATACGCCGTATTAGTCACTCGAACTGCTAAATTAGTAGGAGTTCGCGCGAGCCGTCGAATTTGGACACGCCTTTATTATACTTCTTTGTTGGTCGACGGTGAAGCCCTACGCCTTGCGCGTAGTAGCTCTTACGGTGCACCAGCAAGCCGTATTAGTCACTCGAACTGCTAAATTAGTAGGAGTTGCCCTATCCTATACACTCAATTTTGAAAATATAATGAAATTATGCGCTTGCCACAATCAAGTTCTTACTTTTTTCGATAAAATATGCTATAATTAAAATATGAAAAAGAAAACAGCAATTATTATCGGCGGAGGCGTTTCAGGCCTTTGCACCGCCATCTATTTACAATTAAACGGTTACGACACGCTCGTCCTTGAAAAGAACTCTATGACAGGCGGCGCGTGTATCGGTTGGGAACGAAAGGGTTGCTATATCGACGGGTGTATGCATTGGCTTGTCGGCACGAAACCCACCTCTTCCACCTACAAGCTTTGGGAGGACGTAGGCGCGTTATCCCCCGACGTAGAGATTTTCCACCAAGACGATTTCTACACCTTGGAAATGGAAGACGGCACTACTTTCACCGTTTGGGCGGACCTCGAAAAATTCCAAGCGGAGCTTATCGCTCTTGCCCCCGAAGACGAAAAACAAATTAAGAAATTTTGCAAGCTTATCAAGCGCTTTGAAAAAATCGACGCGCCCGTGGACAAGCCTGTCGATTTGATGAACCTTTTTGATTTACTCAAAATTGGGCTTACGATGTGCGGAGATTACTATCACGTAAACAAGGCGTCGAAAATTTCTTGCAGCGAATACGCGGACAAGTTCAAAAATCCCTATCTTCGAAAATGGCTTCAAACGCACCTTTCCGCCAACTACAATTTTATGAGCTTTTTATATATGTTCTCGCACGTCACCGCAAAGGACGGCGGAATCCCTATCGGCGGCTCGCTTGCGATGACGAAAAGAATTGAATCGCGCTATCTTTCGTTAGGCGGAACAATCCGTTGCAACGCCGAAGTGGAACGTATTATCGTGGAAAAGGACGTAGCCAAGGGCGTAAAATTGAAAAACGGCGAAGAATTGTATGCGGATTGGATAGTTTCCGCCGCTCCGTCCGTGCATACCTTGCAAAAACTCTTGGACGGAAAATACTCGTTGAAAAAGATAGACGAACGGTTACAAGACGTAAAGACGTACCCTATCTACACCTACACAACGGCGGTGTTCAAAGTGAACGGGGATATGTCGAACGTTCCCCTTTCGCATAAAATTTATATCAACGACCCGATTGCGTTGGACAAGGAATACCACGCGGTTGTCTACCGCAACTATGCTTACGACAAGACGTTGAAAGCGCCCGAGGGTTGCAGCGTTGTACAAGCGACGTTAAGCGGCAACGACGATATGTATTTTTGGTGGAAAAACGTCAAAACGCAAGGCGATTACAACGCCGTCAAAAAGGAAATTGCCGAAAAAACGTTGGCAATTTTCTTGAAACGCTATCCCCACTTAACGGGTAAAATCGAGGTGATTGACGTGATTACCCCTATGACGTACCAACGTTATCTCAACGGTAGACACGGCTCGTTCCAAGGTTTTGTACAAACCTCCAAGGGCAAGGCGCTTATGCAAAAGGGCGAAATCAAAGGGCTTTCCAACTTCATCATTTCCGGACAATGGCTTTTGCGTAGCGGCGGACTTCCTACTGCCGTGATTATGGGCAAATTTGCCGCACAACGGATTTGTAAAAAGGATAAAGTGAAATTTAAACGCAACTAATTATATACAACGAGCCGACGGCGATTTGCCGTCGGCTCGTATTTTTTATCTTACGTTATAAATCAAAGGCTATCGCCGTAATATCGTCGTTGAACGTTCCGCCGCTAAACACGTTTAAGGCAGTACGCAACTTCCCAATAAAATCTTCCGCCGAAAGCGATTGCATTAACACGCTTTCCGTGCGTTCGATACCAAACTGTTCTCCTTTTGCGTTAACACACTCGGTAACGCCGTCGGTGACAAGCGCCAAGATATCCCCCTTTTCAAATGGCAGTTCGTTTTCCGTATAAACAAAGTCGGGCATCCAGCTCGAAATCGGGGGCGCAGGCGATTCAATTTCGTTTATCCCAAGCGCGTTTTTCAAAAGTATCGGCGCGTTATGCCCCGCGATAGCATAGCGCATCTTCCCCTCTTCTTTATCTATCCGCACCGCCGCCACCGTGATATACGAACGCTCGTCTTGATTGAGCTCGTTAAACTTCGCGTTCAAGCTCGAAAGCGCAACCCCCAAATCGGGTTCTTTGCGATCGAACGCCGCTTTCACGAACGCCGAAAGCATACCTGCGGAAATGCCTTTCCCCGAAACGTCGGCAAGTATGCCGTACACCTGCCCGTCCAATTCGTACACGTCGGGCAAATCGCCGCCCACCCCAAAACAGGGGATATACATATACGCATAGGGCACGCCGCACAAG
>JAZRSE010000099.1:0-1610 GCA_045651305.1 Candidatus Scatosoma sp.
AACTTCGGCGACAAGATGCCCAAGGAAATTATGGATAACCTTGCAATCTTGAAAGAAAACTGCGCAAAATAATTTTTGACAAACGGAAAACCCGTTGGGAAACCCCAACGGGTTTTTTGAATACAAAAGGGACAATTATGAAGAAGATACTCATTTTATCGGGTAGCCCAAGAAAGGGCGGAAATAGCGATATTTTATGCGACGAGTTTATGAAAGGCGCGCTTTCCACGGGCGCAAGCGTAGAAAAAATCCGTGTGGCGGAAAAGAAGATTGCGCCGTGCTCGGGTTGCTATTTTTGTAGAAAGAGTGGGGGTAAGTGTGCGTTGAACGACGATATGGGGGAAGTTTTGCAAAAAATCCTCGACGCGGACGTGCTCGTTTTATCGAGCCCCGTATACTTCTATTCGGTATGCGCGCAATTAAAAGCGGTGATAGATAGATGCGTGGCAAGATGGCGTGAAATTGCCAATAAAGAGTTGTATTACATAATGACGGCGGCGGAAGACGACGTAGACACGATGGACGGCACGCTTGCTTGTTTTAGGGGCTTTGCTATGTGCATAGACGGCTATGAAGAAAAGGGCGTTTTGTACGGCAAGGGTGTAGAGGAGAAAGGGGACGTGAAAAACCGCCCCGAGCTTATCCAAATCGCCTTTGAAATGGGCGAGGCGGCAGGCTATTAAACTTTATACGAGGCAGATAAAAAGAACGGCGTAGTAGCCGTTCTTTTTTTGTTCTTTCCGTTATGCAAACGAAAAAATTGCGGAATATAATATATAAGATGAGAAAAAAGGAGCGCGTCGTATGTATAAGATACAAGATTTGTTCGATTTATCCTATACGCAGGCAAAGGACTATCTTTCCGCATATACCTATCCGTGGGAGGCGCTCGGCGGTATAAAGGCGTATATTATTGCGCTTGGGGAAGAGCTAAATAAAGCGGACTACGTGGAGATAACAAAGCACGTATGGGTGCATAAGAGCGCGGAGATTGCGCCAACGGCATACCTTGGCTCGCCGTGTATCATCGGGGCGGATACGCAGGTGCGCCACGGAGCGTTTATACGGGGAGGCGCGCTCGTGGGGGAAAATTGCGTGATAGGGAACTCGGTTGAGGTGAAAAACAGTATTCTATTCGACGGTGTGCAAGCGCCTCATTTCAACTACGTAGGGGATAGCATTTTGGGGTTCAAGGCGCACTTGGGGGCAGGCGCGATAACCTCCAACGTGAAAGCGGACAAAACGCCCGTCGTCATCAAAACGGGGGAAAGCGGAATAGAAACGGGCTTGAAAAAGGTGGGCGCGTTTTTAGGCGATTGCGTAGAGGTGGGGTGTAATAGCGTGCTAAACCCCGGCACGGTGGTAGGGCGAAATACGCAAATTTATCCCTTGTCCTTGGTGCGCGGCGTGGTGAAAGAGAATAGTATATATAAAAAACAAGGGGATATCGTAGAGAAACGGTAAAAGGAGTTTTTTATGGGTAAATATTTTGGTACGGACGGTTTCAGAGGGGAAGCCAACGTTGATCTGACCGCTGACCACGCATTTAAGGTGGGCAGGTTTTAAGTCGGAGGCCAAGCGGTCTTAGGAAGACAATTGATAGATTCAAC
>JAZRSE010000100.1:0-11470 GCA_045651305.1 Candidatus Scatosoma sp.
ATACTTTCCGCTTTGCAGAAAACGTATTTTATAACGATTTCGAAGTGGACGGGGATAAATACTCGTTTGAAGATAAGGGACAGGTATGCGACGAATTGCATTATAAACGCTTGGAACGGCGTTTTGCGAAGCTCCGTTTATACGAAATTTTAAGCGAGAAATACGGCGAAAAAATGCCTTGGGGCGCACTCACGGGGATAAGACCGACCAAACTTGCCTATACGGAAATGGAGGGAGGGAACGACTTTGTGGCTCTTTTCCAAAAGATGGGCGTGTGCGAGGAAAATATCCGTTTGGTGAAAGATACGATTGCGGCGCAAAAAGGGTTGTACGTGAAAGAGGACGGCAACACCGATTTGTTCGTGTCCATACCCTTTTGCCCGACGAAATGCGCCTACTGTTCGTTCATCACCGCGCCGATTGATAGGACGAGAAACTTTATTGCGCCCTACTTGGACGCGTTGGAAAAGGAAATAGCGGCGGCGGAAGAGTGCGTGGGCAATTTGCGTAGCGTATATATTGGCGGCGGAACGCCGTTTGCGCTTGATTTGCCCGATTTGGAAAGAGTTTTGCGCGCGTTGCAACCGCTTATCGAACGCTTTAATAAAGACGTGGAATACACGGTGGAGGCAGGGCGTCCCGACGTGTTCACGGACGAGAAATTGGCGCTTTTGAAGAAGTATAACGTAACGAGAATTTGTATCAATCCGCAAACGTTCTCCAACGAAACGCTCGTCAAAATTGGTAGAAAACACACGGTAGAAGATTTCTACAAAGCGTACGAACTTTCGAGGAAATATAATTTTTTGGTGAATATCGACTTGATTGCAGGTTTGGAGGGGGAAACGGTGGAAACGTTCGCCCAAGGCGTGCAAAAAGCGGTGGAAACGGGCGCGGAGAATATCACGGTGCATTGTTTGTCGCTCAAATCGGGTGCGAAACTCAAAGAGGAAATTTCGTATATCGAAAACGATAGTATTTCCACGATGGTAGCGTTGTCGAGAAAGATATTGACGGAGGCAGGGTACGAGCCCTATTATATGTACCGTCAAAAATATCAAGCAGGGAACAATGAAAACGTAGGCTGGACGAAAAGGGGCAAAGCGTGCGTGTATAACGTGGACGTTATGGAAGAAACGGCGGATAACTTGGCGGTGGGCGCAAACGCCGTATCCAAGCGCGTTTTCAACGAAGTGGGCTTAATCACCCGTTTCGCCTCGCAAAAGGATTTGAAAACGTATATCGAGCACGTGGACGAAATCATTGAAAAAAAGCGGAAATTTTTCGAATAAAAGGAAAAAAAGTGGAAAACAACGCGCTTTTTTGTTTACTTTTACAAAGTAAAGTGTTATAATAACAATAACGGTTGCAAGGAGTAACGATTCTCCACGTTTCCCTTTGCAATACGAGATAACATTCCATAGGAGGATAAATTGAAATGGAAAAGAACGAAATTATTGCTAAATTTGCTACCCACGAAGGCGACACCGGTTCGCCCGAAGTACAGATTGCTTTGCTCACGCAAAGAATCAACCACCTCAACGAACACTTGAAAGCACACAAGCAGGACAACCACTCCCGCCGTGGTCTTTTGAAGATGGTAGGTAAACGTCGCGGTCTTTTGGACTACTTGAAAGAAAAAGACATCGCAAGATACAGAGCTATCATTGAAGCGTTGGGTCTTCGTAAATAATGCAAAACGCGAAAGAGCGGGTGTTTTAACTCGCTCTTTTTCGTGTAAAAAAGCGAAAAAAACGGACAAGCCTTTGGCATAGGTTTGTATACGGGTTTTCGTTTTTAATCACCGCTTACCCGAAAGGGCGGCGTAGGCGGACAAGAACAAAAAAGAATAACAGCAAAAGGAGAAAATTGATTATGCCAAACTTAAATGAAGCAAAAGTATTCAAGACGGACTATGCAGGTAGAGAACTCATCGTAGAAATCGGCAAGTACGCAGAACAAGCAAACGGCGCGTGCTTGGTACGTTGCGGTGAAACGGTTGTACACGTATCGGTATGTATGTCCGAATCGGCAAGAGAGGGTATGGATTTCTTCCCCCTTTCCGTAGATTACGAAGAAAAAATGTTCGCCGTAGGTAAAATCCCCGGCGGTTTCAAAAAACGTGAAGGCCGTGCGTCCGATAAGGCTATTTTGACCAGCCGTCTTATCGACAGACCTATCCGTCCCTTGTTCCCTAAGGGAATTTTCAACGACGTAGTAGTTGTTGCAACGGCTCTCTCCGTTGACCCCGACGTATCGCCCGAGCCTTTGGCAATGGTAGGTTCGTCCATCGCGCTTTCCGTACCCGATATTCCTTGGGCAGGCCCTACGGGTTCGGTTGTAGTTGGTTGCGTTGACGGCAAGTACGTGATTAACCCCAACGTAGAAGAAAGAGCAAAGAGCACGATTCACCTCAACCTTGCAGGTACGAGCGACGCTATCTTGATGATTGAAGCAGGCGCAAACGAAGTTACCGACGAAGAAATGGTTGGCGCGATTATGTTCGGCCACGAAGAAATCAAGAAGGTATGCGCTTGGATTGAAAACGAAATCGTTCCCGTTGCAGCCAAAGCGAAGAAGGAAATGGAATTCTACCATATCCCCGAAGAACTTGACGCAGCGGTAAAAGCATACGGCTACGATAAGTTGTACGCGGCGCTTGATACGTTCGATAGACAAGAAAGACAAGTAAAACAAGCGGAAGCGGAAGCGGAAATCATCGCTCATTTCAAGGAAATCTATCCCGACCAAATGCGCGAAGTGAAAGATTCCATCTACTATATCGTAAAGGGCATCGTACGCGCGAAGATTTTTGACGGCGTTCGTCCCGACGGCAGAACGCTCGACGAAGTTCGTCCTATCTGGTGCGAACACGGTATTCTTCCCCGTGTACACGGCTCGGCAGTGTTCACGCGTGGCCAAACGCAAGCAATCACCACTTGTACGCTTGGTATGCTTGGCGAAGCGCAACGTATGGAAGGTCTTGACGAAGAAGAAGAAAAGAGATATATGCACCAATACAATTTCCCCGGCTATTCCACGGGCGAAGCGAAAGCTCTTCGTAGCCCCGGCCGTCGTGAAATCGGTCACGGTGCGCTTGCAGAACGCGCGCTCGTTCCCGTAATTCCTTCTCCCGACGAATTCCCGTATGCAATCCGCGTGGTATCCGACATTTACTCTTCCAACGGTTCGTCCTCGATGGCATCCGTTTGCGGCTCGACGATGTCGCTTATGGACGCAGGCGTTCCTATTAAAGCGCCCGTAGCAGGTTGCGCAATGGGTCTTGTAAAAGACCAAGAAACGGGCAAGTACGTTATTATGACGGATATCCAAGGCTTGGAAGACTTCCTCGGCGATATGGACTTCAAGGTAGCAGGTACGGACAACGGTATCACGGCTATCCAAATGGATATCAAGATTAAGGGTATCTCCAAGGAAATTATGCTTGACGCAATTGCAAAAGCGCAACTTGCAAGAAAGCACATTTTGGGCAAAATGCTCGAATGTATCCCTGCGGTTAGCGAAGAACTTTCCGTATATGCACCCAAGATTATCACCTTCAAAATCAATCCCGAAAAGATTGGCGACGTTGTTGGTAAGCAAGGTAAAGTTATCAACAAGATTATCGAACAAACGGGCACGAAGATTGATATCGAAGAAGATGGTACCGTATGTATCGCGTGCTACGGCGACGTTGCTAACGCAAACCGTGCGAAAGCGATTGTTGAATCGATTGCACACGACCCCGAAGTGGGCGATATGTTCGTTGGCGTAGTTGTACGTATCCTTTCCAAGGTAGGCGCGTTTGTAGAATTCGCTCCTGGTAAAGACGGTATGGTACACATCTCCAAACTTTCCAAGGATAGAGTAAACCAAGTAGAAGACGTTGTAAATATCGGCGATAAGGTAAAAGTAGAAATTATCAAAATCGGCGAAAAGGGCATCGACCTTCGTTTGCTTGAAAAAATGGACTAATCGAATAAAGAATAAAAACTCGGTTTTTCGAAACCGAGTTTTTTAATGTAAAAACAACGGCGGAGCAATTAGCTCCGCCGTTTCTATTTGCAAAAAATCAAATTTTCTTCCTTAATATATAATCGTGGTTGACCATACCGTTGCCCAAATCGACGTCGATTTCTTTTTCTATCACAAACCCGTTTTTTTGGTAACATCTCACTGCCCGTGCGTTGGCTCTATTCGCGCTTAACACAAGGTCTTTGCCTCTTTTTGCCATAAACGCAAACGCCTGCGTGGGATAGCCTTTGCCTCTTGCCGTGGGGCGAAGATACAGTTTGTCCATATACGTTTCGTTTTCCCGTTCGATAAACACCAAAACGCCCTCGTCGCCAAGCTTGAAATATTCGTAGCCCAAGGCTTGGTAGCCCTCTAAACCTTTTTTAGAGAAGAATTTATCGAGCAGGAAGTCGATATGCTCTTTGGATAAAATCTCCCCGTACGTTTCGTGCCAAAGGGGGTGCATAAATTCATAAATTTCCGCAAAGTCCTGCGGTGTAAACGCGCGTATTTCCATAACAGGTATTATACGCTTTTTAATTGGAAAAGTCAAAGGATTTTTCGCATTTGCAAGGCTTGACTTATCAAGGCGTAAATGATATAATAATCGAGTAAGGAGTTTTATTATGAAATACATTGAATTGACCATACATACGACGACGGAGGCGAGCGAGATTATCAGCGACGTAATGTGGAATTACACCGATTACGGCGTTACCATTTGCGACAGGGCGGACATTATTGCTTTGCAAACGAGCAAGGAAACCACCTTTTGGGATTATATGGACGACGAACTTACCGAGAATAAGCAAACGGACGTGCTTGTAAAGTGCTACGTTGCCGAGGACGTTGCGAAAGAGTATATCCCTGCTATTTTAAGCGATATTGCAAACGCGAAAGAGTTATCGGGTGGAGCTATCCCGTTTGGAACGCTCGAAGACACCAAGCGCACGGTGGACGGGGACGATTGGATTGACGTTTGGAAAAAGCATTTCCGTCCTATTCATCTTGGAAAAATCGTCGTCGTGCCCGAGTGGATTGATTATGCGCCCCAAGCGGACGAAAAAATCGTTCTTCTAGATTCGAATATGGCGTTCGGCACGGGGGAACACGAAACGACCTCTTCTTGCGTAGAGCTTATGCAATCGTACATCACGCCCGACAGCGTTTGTATCGACGTTGGCTGCGGCAGCGGTATTTTGGGTATTTCGGCAATCAAGCTTGGCGCGAAAAAGGCGTATCTTACCGACATAGACCCTATTGCCGTGGAAAGTTCTTTGCACAATGCAAAACTCAACGGCGTGGACGATAAGACGGTGGTGGCGCACTCCAACCTTTTGGACGACACGGATATTCAAGGGGACGTGGTGATGGCGAATATCACGGGCGAGGTTTTGAAACTGCTTGCTCCCTCTATGCCCAAGAACTTGAAAAAGGAGGGCGTACTCATTTTAAGCGGTATCATCGAGAGCCGTTTGGAAATGGTGAAAGAGGCGTACGAGGCGGTTGGTTTGCAAGTGGTGTATGAGAAGAGAAAGGGCGAGTGGTTTGCGCTCGTATTAAAACATAAAGCATAAAAAGGGGTAACTATGTCTACGTTAAAACGTTTTTTCGTGGATACAATTGAAGAGATAACCGTATTGGAGGGGGAAGAATTTGAACACGCGAAAAACGTGCTCCGCTTAAACGTAGGCGCGGAGGTAATTCTTCTTGACAATAGCGGCAAGGAATACACGGCGGTTATTTCGCAGGTGGAGAAAAAGCGTATGCTGCTTTCTATCGTGCGTGAAGAGGTGGGCGAAAGGGAGGCAAAGACGGACGTTTGCCTGTTGTTCGGCTATCTTAAAAACGCGGACAAAAACGAGTTTATCGTGCAAAAAGCGGTGGAGCTTGGCGTGAACAAGATAGGCGTATTTTCGTCCGAGTTTTCCTCTGCGTATATGAACGAAAACAAATTGGAAAGATTGAACAAGGTGGCGAAAGAGGCGTCCAAACAATGCCTGCGTGCAACCGCGCCGACGATAGAATATTTTGATAATTTACAAAGCGCGCTTAAAAGTGCAAGCGCTTACGAGAACAAGATTTTCGCCTGCGAATTTGCGAGCGAAAGCGAGCTTGCTTTGGGGCAAATAAAGGGCAGTACGGCAATCGTCGTAGGCAGCGAGGGCGGTTTTTCCCGTGAAGAGGCGGAAAACGCAAAGACGCTTGGGTATAAACACGTGACGCTTGGCAAACGCATTTTGCGCGCGGAAACGGCGGCGGTGTCGTTGACGGCGGTGGCTATGTTCGCTTTGGGAGAGTGGCAATGAACGCAGTCGTATTCACCCTTGGCTGTAAAGTAAACGACGTGGAAAGCGGCTCGATTATTCACGGCTTGAAAGAACTTGGCTACGCCGTTTCAAGAGAGCTTGGCTATGCCGATTTATACGTAATTAACACGTGCGCGGTAACGGCGGAGGCGGAGAGAAAGAGCCGTCAAACGATAGGGCGCGCGTTGAAATTCAATCCGCAGGCAAAGGTAATCGTTTGCGGTTGCGCCTCGCAAAAAACGCCCCTGTCCTTTTTGGAAAAAGAGGGAGTATTCGCCGTCGTAGGCGCGCAGGGGAAAAACCGTGTGCTTGAAATAGCGCAGTCGGGTTTTGCAAAAGAATTTGCAGGCAATCAAACGTGCAAGGATAGCGCTATTTACGAGGAAATGCCCTTGCCCGAGTGCTTGAAAACGAGAAATTTTGTAAAAATTCAAGACGGGTGCAATCGGTTTTGCTCCTATTGCGTAATTCCCTATTTGCGTGGCAGAAGTCGTTGTCGAAAGGTGGAAAGCGTGGTAAACGAGGTGCGGCAGGGTACTGCGCTGGAAACGGTGTTGACGGGCATTGATTTGTCGGCGTACAAGGACGAAGAGGGCAGGGATTTAAGCGATTTGCTCTTTGCGTTAAAAGAGGAAAATACGCGTATTCGTTTGGGCTCGATGGAAGTGAGTATGATAACGCCTCGCTTTTTACAAACGCTCAAAGAAATGAAAAATTTTGCGCCCCATTTCCATTTATCCTTGCAAAGCGGCAGCCGCAGCGTATTAAAGAGTATGAACCGCCATTATACGCGCGAAGAATATTTGGAAAAGTGCGCGATGATATACGAGGTGTTTCCTTTTGCAGGCATTACGACGGATATTATCGTGGGATTTCCCACCGAAACGGAAGAGGATTTTATGCAATCGCTCCGTATCGTGGAAGAGGCGAAATTCTCGCAAATTCACGCCTTTCCCTATTCGCCGAGAGAGGGGACGAACGCCTATAAAAAGTATAAGGAATTGCCCTCCGCTTTGAAAAAAGAACGGGTGGAGAGGATATTGAAAGCAGGCGCAACGCAAAAGGAAAGGTATTTGCAAAGCTTTATCGGGAAAGAACTTATTATCCTGCCCGAACGCACGATAGACGGCGTGACGGAGGGGTATGCGGAGAATTATATTCGCGTATATGCGTTGGGTGAAACGGGCAAAACGCTAACGCGCGTGCGTGTAACGGAGTTGTATCAAGACGGCGTAAAAGCCGAGATTATATAAGGAGTGACATATTATGGAAAACTGTATTTTTTGCAAAATTATCGCAGGGGTAATCCCTTCGCCGAGATTGTACGAGGACGATAAGATGATTGTGATTAGGGATATTGAGCCGAAAGCAAAACTGCACTATCTTTGTATTCCTAAAACGCATTTTGCCTTGCTCGATGAAATGGACGAGGAAAAGAGCGAGATTTTGAAATACTGCTTTAATAAAATAGCGCAAATCAAGGACGAACTTGGCTTAAAGGACGGATACCGTATCATTATCAACCAAGGCGAAAACGGCGGTCAAACGGTGCACCATTTGCATATCCATTTGCTCGGCGGCGAAGTTCTCGGCGGGTTTTAACGAGGAGTTTTTACGCCCAAGCCTAAACGATGGATAGCGTCGTTGGTATAGGCGGCGTATAAAAGGTATAAAAAATTAAATTCAAGGCAATAATCCCTTTCGCAAAAGTATGCGGGAGGGATTTTTTATGTTCTATTGGCGGATAAAAAACACGGTATCGGCGACGCTTTCGCTGCTTTTGTCGTTGGGTATTCTCTTTTTGCTTGCTCTTTTTATCGCGGGCGGATTAAGCGTTTATAAGGGGGAAAGGCGGTATTATTTAGATAGCGCCACTTCGCAAGGCTTATGCAAGGAGAACTTATCTTTGCTTGAAATATTCCGTGTGCGTGGGGAAAGCGTGTATATAGAAAATGCGGAAGAGGGGTTCGCCGAAGAAGTGATAAAGGAGTTCAACGCACAGGTTTTATGGACGGAAGAGGTAGACGGCGTGCTTTCCTATTATTGTTATTCGCCCCGTTTGCGCGAAGGGGTTATGATAGGCGGACGAAAGGTTAATTTGCATATTGCGCGCTCCAAACAGGTTTGCGTTTTGGGTTCGCCGATTATTTTCGGCGGCTTTTAACGGGCGTGTATAAAAAGCGGAAAAGGTGGAAAACATTTACATACAAAGTTTTTCAAAGGAGCAGAAAAATATGCAAGAACACAAGGAAAAGGAAATGGAAAAAAAGGACGGTAAGGCAAAACGGAAGAAGATGAACGGCGAAAAACGTTTTTATATGGCAACGGCGATTGGTTGCGCGGTGGCGCTCGCCGTGATTGTCGTCGTGGCGGTGTCGATAACTTCAAAAGCTACGCCTATCGTGAACAATCAAGCGAATAATCAGGTTTTGCCCGACGATGAACAAAACAAGCCGAGCGATACGGAAACTCCTCCTGACGACGAGCAGGTTTCCACGTTGCCCGACGGTATGATTGCGCCCGTGGCGTCGTCCGCCGTTTCGCAAGAACACGGTTTTCATCATAACACGACGCTCAACGCCTATTACGAGCATACGGGTATGGATTTCGCGGCGGCGGTAGGTACGCAAGTGGTAGCGGTAGAGGACGGCGTTGTGGAAAGCGTGTATAAGGACGATTTGCTCGTTGGCACGCAAATCACGATAGACCACGGCAACGGCGTGAAATCGGTGTACTGTTTCATTACGGAAAAGGAGGGGTTGAAAGCAGGCGCAAAGGTGAAAAAAGGCGACGTGATTGCAACGATTGCCGAGCCCAGCGGCAGGGAATATAAGCAGGGCGCGCACTTGCATTTCGAGATTATGAAAAACGACGTCAGCGTAGACCCGTCCGCCTATCTTACGTTAGAAGAAAAATAAGTTTTAGCCCAAGCGGTTTGCGCCGCTTGGGCGCTTTTTCGAATAGCCGACATTTTTCCCGCATATAGTATGTTGCATAGGCATACGGGAGGGGGAAATGAAAAGAGGGTGGATAAGTATATTTTTAACGGCGGTGTTGACGTTATTGCTTTGCTCGTGCGGCGGTTGCGACGGGTGTCGGGATTCGCAAAAACCTGCTTGCAAGTACGAAATCACGATAGAGTACGTGCCTGAAAACGGTACGGTTACGGGGATTGAAAAAGTCACCTTTGAAAACGTGACGGATAGCGAGCTTTCAACGTTGAAATTCCAGCTCTATCCCAACGCCTATCGAAAAGACGCGGTGTATAAGCCCGTGTCCAAATCCCTTTTGGGCGGTGCGTATTACGCAGGGGAAAGCTATGGAGAAATGGTTATTTCTTCCGTCAACGGCGCAAAGGGCTGGGAGGTGACGGGCGAGGACGAAAACGTATTGCGCGTGTACTTGGAAAAACCGTTATATCCCGAGGATAAAGTGGTTATTGATATTGCGTTTATGTTGCGGCTCGCCAAAGTAAATCACCGCACGGGCGTTACGCAACACACCGTCAATTTAGGCAACTTTTTTCCTATTCTATGCGGCGTGAAAAAGGGCGGTTTTTACGAAACGGCGTATTATAGCGAGGGCGACCCGTTTTATAGCGACTGCGCCGATTTTACGGTGACGGTGAAAGCGCCCAAGGAATACGAAATCGCCTCGTCGGGCGCGCCTTTGTCCGTGCGGATTTTGGAGAGCAAAAAGGAGTACACGGCAAGCATTTTAAGCGCGCGCGATTTTGCCATAGTGCTTGGAGAGGGCTTGCACGTGATAGAAAGGGAGGTAAACGGGAAAAAGATACTCTATTATTATCACGACGATAAACGGGCGAAAGAGAATTTGGACGTTGCGTGCGAGTCGTTTGATTACTTTGAAAAAACGTTTGGGCAGTACCCCTATCAAACGTATAGCGTGGTGCAAACGGGGCTTTGCGTGGGGGGTATGGAATACCCTGCGCTTTCTATGTTGGCGCAGGGCTTGGACGAGGGAGCTACGGCGCGTGTGATTGCGCACGAAACGGCGCATCAATGGTGGTATGCCGTCGTGGGGAGCGACCAAATAGAAAACGCTTGGCAGGACGAGGGGCTTGCCGAATATTCCGCCGTCACCTTTTTAGACGAGTATGAAAAATACGGCGTGACGAGGGAGAGGGCGGTGGCGGATTCGTTAAAGGAATACCGTTCCTATTACGACGTGTACGGCTCGGTGTTGGGCAGGACGGATACGGCGATGATAAGGCATCTAAAAGATTACGCAAGCGGCTACGAATATAAATGCCTTGCCTACGATAAAGCGGTGGTGATGTTTGACGCTCTGCGTAAAAGCGTTGGGGATAAAAAGTTTATAACGGCGTTGAGAAGGTATTATCACGATAATTCGTTCAAAATAGCAGGCGTGGGAGAGCTTGTCGGCGCGTTTGAGAAAACGGGTTTGGACGTGTACGGCTTTTTCGATAGCTTTTTGAAAGGGAAAGGGGTGTTGTGAAAGAATAGGCATTGAAAACGCTTGCCAAAACGCTTTTTTGGGGGTATAATATTTCTACAAAACGACGGAGAACGAAAGAAATGCCTTTTTTACAGTATAAATGCCCCAAGTGCGGAAAGAAATTTGACGAGCTCGTTAAAAGTTATTTAGACGAGGTGCATTGTCCCGATTGTAAGGAAATAGCGGCGCGAGATTATTCGGGGGAGATGTATTCCTCGACGGGCAAGCAAACGAAAAAATGTACGGGGAATTGCAAAACTTGTAGCGGTTGTTGATAAAAACGTGCCAATCGGCGCGTTTTTTTACGGGAACTTTCTTCTAACGCGCGACATATTATATATATACGCGCATAAATTTACCTAAAAAGAGTATAAAAAACCGCTTTTTTGAAAAAAATGAAAAAAGTCAAAAAAAATTGCAAAAGTTTGAAAAAAACGCTTGACAATATTTTTTGTAAATGTTATTATGTTTAGGCTGTCGATTAAACGGGGACGTTTTTTGACGCACTTCGCTGTCGCGAAGAAAACAAGAAGATTAACAACTGCATAGCAAAATTAGTCAAATGTTTTTATTTTGTTAAAAGAAATAAAGACGAGTACGAAAAGGCAAAAAATTTTTCATATTAAAGAAAAGTAAAGCTAATTTGGTTAATAAAGCAAGAACGTTAA
>JAZRSE010000101.1:0-1600 GCA_045651305.1 Candidatus Scatosoma sp.
CATGGCTACGACCCGACTTTGTTATGAAGACGGTAAGATTACCGCAACACTTGAAGAAGGCGCGAAAAAGTGGTTTATTCATAACGGTGAGTATGGATATATTGTAAACGTCTTTGTTGCAACTAAGGCAATTCGTACGGCGGAAGATTTAAGCTATTTTAACTACGCAACAAAAACGACTGTATTTTTAGGAACGTTCGTGCTGGCAAACGACATTGACGCAAGCGGTTATATTCATCATCAAAACATTGGTTGGGGTGGCTATAATACAGGCTTGACGGGTACGTTCGACGGCAGAGGACATACAATTGACGGGCTTACTGTTCGTCAAGGCGGTTTATTTGGTGTTATCAGTGAAAATACCGTTATTAAGAACGTAGCGTTTACCAACGTTACCTTGTCTGACAACGGAGGTACGGATAACAATATTTACACGCTTGCATCATTTATCGGCGCAAATGCAAAAGTGGAAAACTTGTTCGTAAGCATCAAGGCTTGGCCTTCTTTGGCAAATAGAACGACGGCGGCGTTGATGTCGCAATATAAAGTTGGAAAAGCAGGCGAAACGCCTGCGACGTTTAGTAACGTTATGATTGTAACAACTGCGCCTACCAAGACAATGGAGAATGCAAGGGCAGTTCTAGCGACGGGAGGCGGTACGCCTATCTTCAATAACACCTACGTTCTTTCTTCGGTGCAAGGGTTCAACGCGCAAGATACGCTGGACGGCGTTACCAAATACGCTACCGTTTCCGATTTTGCAACGAACGTAAGCGTAAGTGAACTTGGGTTTAGCGACGTTTGGGATTTGACAGGCGAATACCCCGTATTCAAGACAGCTGAAAAGATTGCGTCTTATACCTTAACGATTGACAAAACGACGGAAAGCGTTTATGCAGACGACAACTTTACGTTGACGGCAACGGTAAAAGATTTCCTTGGCAACGCAATTGACGCGTCGCTTATCCAATGGACGTCTTCCGAAAATGCAGTTGCGACAGTTGTAAACGGCGTAGTTAGCGGCGTTGGTGAAGGCGTGGCAACGATTACGGCAACTTTCGCGGGATTAACTGCATCTTGCGAAGTGACGGTAACGAAAAAACAAGAAAACGTGAGTGTAGCGGTTGGCGTAGGGAACGCAAGCAAGCTCTACACGGCAAATTTGGACTTGAACGACACGATATACAGTAAAACGGCAACGTATATCGCAAATGCGACGCTCAACGGCGAAGCAATCACTTCTGGCCTTGTTTGGGCTTCGGATAATACGAGCGTATTAACAATTGATGAAATAACGGGCGTTGCAACGAGCGTTGGGATTGGTACGGCAAATATCACCGTTTCCTATACGGGCGAGTCGGGTATGATTTACACGTCCGAACCTTTCGCCGTAACGGTAGAAATGCCCACGATTGAAACGGACAAAGAAATCGTATTCGGTTCGGCGGATATTCAAAATCCTATTGTTGTAAGTCAATTTGCAACGGAAACAAGCTTTAAGGCAAGCGGTATTTTTAATGCGGAAGATAACGCGGAAATCTCTTACGATGCTACGGCAAACAACGTAACGGCAACGCTTACCGAAGGTAAGTACGAATGG
>JAZRSE010000102.1:0-6234 GCA_045651305.1 Candidatus Scatosoma sp.
CGCCGAGGGCGTGCGTTGTGGCTATTATTTTTATGGCTTTTTCGTATTTATTCTTCCGCAACGCATTGCAAAGCAATGCAATTCACGCGGTTGAAAACCGCAATTCACGAAAACCGCGTTTTCAATTCGCGCAAGCGACAAGCTTGCAATTCATTTTTTGCCCGTTGGGCGTGATTTGACGGCGTTGCCGTCGTGATTTGCCTACGGCGTGATTTGGCTTGCGCCGTGAATTGCACGCCGAGGGCGTGCGTTGTGGCTATTATTTTTATGGCTTTTTCGTATTTATTCTTCCGCAACGCATTGCAAAGCAATGCAATTCACGCGGTTGAAAACCGCAATTCACGAAAACCGCGTTTTCAATTCACGCAAGATATACGCTTGCAATTCACTTTTTATTGCGTTGTGGAAATTATTACGATATATTCCTATTCTATATTATATACATAAACCCCTTGTTTGTCAACCCCAACTTTGTAAGGAAAAAGAAAGAAATATGAGAAATTTTGAAAGAGGGGTGATAATTCGTTGACAAAGACGTTTTCGTGTGCTATTATTATCAAAGTTTTATAAAGCAAGCTACGTGAAGACGGCAGAAGATGGACGGTTTCGTCCAACCGAAGGAGTGAATCTCTCAGGTGATTTTTTAATCGAGAACTGTCGGCGGATAGCACTCCGGAGAAGTTCGCTACGCGCGGATGCCGAAGGGGCAAAGCGGAAAATTTCCGCCAATCTCTCAGGCAAAAGGACAGAGGAAAGCTTTTATTCGTATCCCCGAAAGTATCTTTTAGGGGGCGGTAATCTTTTCGCATTGTTTAGACGGAGTGTTTCTACACTCCGTCGTTTTTGTTTTATAAACGCAAAGAGGTAAATTTTTATTTTTTGGAGGTCCACGTTATGTGGGATAAAATCATTGCAGGGATTACGAAAGTAAACGATGCGATTAACGGCGTCGTTTGGGGCTGGCCGATGATAATTCTTATTCTCGGCGTAGGTATTTACCTTACGATACGCACGAAAGTTTTGCAAGTGCGTAAGTTTGGTACGTCTTGGGGGGAAACGATTGTGCCCACCGTCAAGAGTATGCGTATCAAGAAAGATAAGGTAGAGGGCGGCGTGAAAAAGGAAAAGACCATTTCTCCTTTCGAGGCGTTTGCAACCGCTATTTCGGGTACGGTTGGTACGGGTAACATTATCGGTGTTACGTCCGCTATTATGACGGGTGGCCCCGGTGCGGTGTTCTGGATGTGGATATCCGCGTTCTTTGGTATGGTAACCAATTATTCGGAAAACGTACTTGGTATATATTTCCGTAAAAAGGATAACTTTGGCGAGTTCTCGGGCGGACCTATGCAATACCTTAGCGAGGGTATGGGCAGGGGCGTAAAGGGCAAAACGGGTTCTACCCTCCGTTTCATTGGTAAAATTCTCGGTGTAACGGCGGCGGTGTTCTGCGTATTTGCGGCGATTGGTATGAGCGGCGTTCAAACGAACAAAATTTCCGCTACCTTCCAAACGGCAATTCCCCAAGCGGATAAGACGATTATGGGTATCGTTGTCGGCGTTATCGTTGCTATCGTGCTTGCCTTGATTTTGCTTGGCGGTATTAAGAGCATTGGTAAAGTTGCATCTATCCTCGTGCCTTTTATGTCGCTTATCTTTATCGTAATGTCGCTCGTTATCATTTGCGCGCACGTTACGGCAATCGGCAACGCGTTCTCGTTGATTTTTAGCAACATCTTCGGTTTCAAAGCGGTTGCAGGCGGCTTGGGTGGTTACGTGTTCGCACAAGTAATTCAAAAGGGTCTTGCGCGCGGTATCTTCTCTAACGAGGCAGGCCTTGGTTCTTCCGTTATCGCGCATAGCGCGTCCGCAACGAGAGAGCCTGTAAAGCAAGGTCTTTGGGGTATCTTCGAAGTATTCTTCGATACGTTCATCATTTGTACGCTCACCGCGCTTGTCGTGCTTGTTAGCGTGCCTGCGGAAACCATTTACGCTACGGGTGCGTCGGATACGGCAATCTCTATGCTTGCCTTCCAAAACATCTTCGGCGGTGTTGGTAAAGTCGTGTATTCCGTTATCCTGCCTTTGTTCGCTTTCACCACCATTTTGGCTTGGTCGTATTACGGGGAAAAGAGTGTCGATTTCCTCTTCCGTAAGACGGGCGATAAGGGTAGAAAAATCGCTACGACGGTGTTCAAAGTGGCGTACATATTGCTCGTAATCGTTTCGGCGCTTATCAACGGTGAACTCGCGTGGGCGATTTCCGATACGTTCAACGGACTTATGGCGTTGCCCAACCTTATCGGTTTGTTGTTTATGGGCGGTTTGGTTGCGAAAATCACGAAAAACTACTTCGATAGAAAGAAAGGCAAAGACGTTTTGCCTATGCTTTCCGCTTACCCTGAACAAAACGAATCGTTTATCGCGGATTTGGCGCAAGAAAAGGGCGTAGAAGAAGTGGAAAACACCCAAGAAAGCGCGGTGGAAGAATAAAAAATCGGCAAATATGTGAAAGTGCATAAAAAAGCGTTGACGAAACGTTTTTGGTGTGTTATTATATTGTATGTAACGATTATATAAATAAATGAAAAACGGAGCGATAATTCGTTTTTCGAATATAAAAGGGGAGAGGCTACAATGAAGATTGCCATCACGAAAACGACGACTCCCGCTGCGATGCCGCCGGAAGAAAAATTGGGTTTTGGTAAGTTTTTTACCGACCATATGTTCATTATGGACTACGAAGAGGGTAGGGGCTGGTACGATGCGAGAATCGTGCCGTTTGGGTATATTCCCTTGCACCCTGCCTCCACGGTATTGCACTACGGCGCGGAAATTTTCGAGGGGTTGAAAGCGTACCGTCGCAAGGACGGCGGCGTACAGCTCTTCCGCCCGATGGAGAATATTCGCCGTATGAATAACTCGGCAGAGCGTATGAGTTTGCCTTTGCTCAACGAGGCGGAGGCGCTTGAAATTTTAGAAACGTTCGTGAGATTGGAAGAGCGTTTCGTGCCCAAATCGTTTGGTACGTCGTTATATCTTCGTCCGTTTATGTTCGGCAACGACGAGGCGCTTGGCGTGCACGCCGTAAAACGCGCTACGTTTATGCTTATTGCCTCGCCCAGCGGCAGTTATTACGCGGAGGGGATTAACCCTGTAAAAATTATGATTGAAAGCGAGGACGTACGCACCGTTCGCGGCGGTACGGGCTATGCAAAATGCGGCGGTAACTACGCGGCAAGTACGCGTGCAGGCGAAAGAGCGGCGAAAAAAGGTTATTCGCAAGTGCTTTGGTTGGACGGCGTAGAGAGAAAGTATATCGAAGAAGTGGGCGCGATGAACGTTATGTTCAAAATCGACGGCGAAATCGTTACGCCTATGCTCACGGGCTCGATATTGCCCGGCATTACGAGAAAGAGCTGTATCGAAGTGTTGAAAACGCTTGGCTATAAAGTGAACGAACGCCTGCTTTCGGTAGACGAACTGCTTTCCGCCTTGAAAGAGGGGAAATTGGAAGAGGCGTGGGGCTGCGGTACGGCGGCGGGTGTATCCCCGATTGGAAAACTTGCTTACGGCGAGGAAGAATACGTGATTGGCGGCGGTAAAATCGGCGAAGTAACCCAAAAACTCTACGATATCTTGACGGGTATCCAATGGGGCGAAGTGGAAGACACCTTTAATTGGGTGCATAAGCTTTAAGTGATTTGACGGCGACGCCGTCGTGAATTGCCCTATCGGGCGTGATTTGAACGCTATGCGTTCGTGATTTGCAAGGCAAAAGCCTTGCGTTGTGGAAATAATTGCCATAACGCATTGCGTAGCAATGCAATTTGTGAAAAATTTGATTTCAATTTACGCAACGCACGTTGCAAATTGCCATGTTTTTAGATTTTTTTATAAAAAAATCATAAAAAGGATATGGTAGTTGGTTGACAAAATTAAAAAAGTGTTATAAAATAGATACAATCATATTTTGAAAAGGCATTGACGGGAAAGAAATTCGTAAAAACCGCTTTTCAGAGAGTCGACGGACGGTGCGAGTCGGCACGGCTTACGAAATATAGCTCCTCCCCGAGCCGCCGAGAGAACGGCAAAAAAAGCCAAGTAGATTCGGACGGGATTCCCCCGTTATCGGGAAAGTCTTTTATAGGACACGAGTGGGTGCGTTTGCACCAAACAGAGTGGTACCGCGGAGAAAATCTTCGTCTCTTTTACGCAGGTGTTATTGCCGTGCGAAAAAGGGACGATTTGTTTATAAAAGCGGTGTCAAAACGAGAGGACGAAGATGAAGAACAGTAAAAAATACGTAAAACAATATTTCGAGCCGAGTGGCGTGACGATGGATTGGACGAAGAAATCGTCCATCGAAAAACCGCCCGTTTGGTGTAGCGTCGATTTGCGTGACGGCAACCAAGCGCTCGTTATTCCTATGAGTTTGGAAGAAAAACTCGAATTTTTCCAGCTCCTTTGCAAAATCGGGTTTAAGGAAATTGAAGTAGGTTTCCCTGCGGCAAGCGAAACGGAATACGAACTTTGCCGCGCGCTTATCGAAAGAAATTTAATCCCCGACGACGTAACGATTCAGGTATTGACGCAATCGAGAGAGCATATCATTGAAAAGACGTTCGAGGCGCTTAAAGGTGCGAAGAACGCTATCGTGCATTTGTACAACTCCACGTCGGTAGCGCAAAGAGAACAGGTGTTCAAGCGTGAGAAAAAGGAAATCGTAGATATTGCCATTTTCGGCGCAAAGCTTTGCAAGCAACACCAAGACGCGGCGGAGGGGAATATCCGTTTGGAATATTCGCCCGAAAGCTTTACGGGTACGGAGCCAGAATTTGCGGCGGAAATTTGTAACGCGGTGTTGGATATTTGGCAACCCACGGCGGACAAGAAAGCGATTATCAACTTGCCTGCAACGGTGGAAAATTCTATGCCCCACGTGTACGCAAACCAAGTGGAATATATGTGCAAGAATTTGCACTATCGCGAAAACGTCGTCATCTCCTTGCACCCGCACAACGATAGGGGTTGCGCAGTAGCGGATAGCGAAATGGGCTTGCTTGCGGGCGGCGATAGAATTGAAGGTACGCTTTTTGGCAACGGGGAAAGAACGGGCAACGTCGACATCGTAACGCTTGCGCTCAATATGTATTCGCAAGGTATCGACCCCCTTCTTGATTTCTCCAACCTTCCCGCTATTACCGAAGTGTACGAAAGGGTAACCCGTATGAAGGTGTACGCCCGTCAACCGTATAGTGGACAACTCGTCTTTGCGGCGTTCTCGGGCTCGCACCAAGACGCAATTGCAAAGGGCATGAAGTTTAGAGAAGATAGGCACGTCAACGAGTGGACCGTTCCCTATCTCCCGCTCGACCCTGCCGACGTTGGCAGAGTGTACGAAGCGGACGTTATCCGTATCAATTCGCAATCGGGCAAGGGTGGCATTGGTTATATTCTCGAAACGCAGTTCAAGCTCGTGTTGCCGCCTAAGATGAGAGAAGAATTCGGCTATCACGTCAAGAACATTTCCGACCACGAACATAGAGAACTTTCCTCCCAAGAAGTGTACGACATCTTCACCAAAGATTTCGTCAACCTCCGTGAAAAACTCAACGTGTTGGAGGCTGGGTATGAGGAAGTGGGCGATAAGTTGAAAGGCAAAATCGTTATCGAATATAACGGCGCGGCAGTCACCGTGGACGTGGAGGGTAACGGACGGCTCGATTGCGTTAGCGCGGCGATTAAGAGCGTTACGGGCAGAGATTACGTGCTTGAAAACTACGTGGAACACGCCTTGGAAGGGAAATCCACTTCGCAGGCGGCGTCGTACATTTGTATCGCGTCGGGCGGCAAGCAGTATTGGGGCGCAGGTATCCACACCGACATTATGACGTCGAGTGTCAAGGCGCTTGTATCCGCCGTCAATAGAATGTTATAAGCTACGGGCGGATTGCCTACGCGGACAAATATTTCTATCATTTGGTATCGCTTTGGATAAGCGTTGCCTTGACGGTAGGGAAAGCACAAAACGAAAAAACAATTTTAGGAGAACAATAAAAATGCAATTATCAGGTGCGCAAATTTTAATTAAGACGTTGATAGAGCAGGGCGTAACCGACGTATTCGGCTATCCCGGCGGACAGGTTATCAACATTTACGACGCTCTTTATGAGTATAAAGACGAAATCAACCACATTCTTACCGCGCACGAACAAGGCGCGGCGCACGCGG
>JAZRSE010000103.1:0-6171 GCA_045651305.1 Candidatus Scatosoma sp.
GGCGGATATCCTCGTCGGTACGCAAATGATTGCCAAAGGGCACGATTTCCCTTCCGTTACGCTCGTGGGGATTTTGGACGCGGATATGAGTTTACATTTCTCCGATTATCGCAGCGGAGAACGAACCTTCCAACTCCTTACGCAGGTGGCAGGACGGAGCGGACGGGCGGAAGAGAAAGGGAAAGTCGTCTTGCAAACGTTCGACCCTGAAAACGAGGTGTTGCGCTACGCCACTTCGTACGATTACGAGGGTTTTTACAAAAACGAAGTTTCTTTGCGTGCGGCAATGATGTTCCCGCCCTTTTCCAAAATCGTGCGCGTGCTCGTTACGGGCGAAGAGGATAAAAAGACGGTGGAGGCGCTCAAAGACGTGTATTTCGCTTTGGAGAAATTGTACACGGACAACCCCGAAAAATTCCTGTTCTTTACCAAGATGCGCTCGCCTATAAAACGGATACAAAACAAGCACCGCTATCAAGTGCTTATGCGCCTTTGCGACACGTCTATTTTGCCTCAAATTTACGATGCGTGCGTGGAGGCAAGGACGAAAGACGTGCTTGTAAGCGTGGAAGAAAATCCCGTGAATTTAAGTTAGCGACGAACCGTCGCACCCGAATTTTTCTGTCTTTCTTTATCGCTAAAAGAAATGATTTTCGTGGAGAATAAGGGTTTTTGATGATATACAAGGAGAAAAAAATATGGCTATTAGAAACGTAGTACAAGTGGGCGACGACGTGTTAAGAGGAAAATGTTTCCCCGTAGAAACGTTTGACGCGTCGCTTTGGAAACTTTTGGACGATATGAAAGATACGGTTAAAAAGGAGCAGGGCGCAGGGCTTGCCGCTCCCCAAGTAGGCGTTTTGCGCCGTGTTTGCGTCGTGGACGTTGACGATGGGTATTACGAGTTTATCAATCCCGTTATTCTTTCGCAAAAGGGAGAACAGGCAGGCTGGGAAGGCTGTCTTTCCGTGCGCGGTAAACAAGGGGTTGTCAACCGCCCGTTGCGCTTGACGCTTGCCTATCAAGATAGACACGGCGAAAAACATATCTTGAAAGCAAAGGGCTTTTTTGCCCGTGCGATTTGCCACGAAACCGACCATTTGGACGGCGTGTTATATATCGACAAAGCGACGAATATTGAGAGTGTATAAGATATGAAAATTCTTTTTGCAGGCACGCCCGATTTTGCGGTGTTGCCCTTAAAAAACATTATTGAAAACGGGTTTGAAGTGGTTGGCGTAGTGACGCAAGCGGACAAACCGCAAGGACGGAAAGGGGTGTTGACGCCTCCTCCCGTCAAAGTTTTCGCGCTTGAAAAGGGGCTTGACGTATTGCAGCCTGCAAAGATAAAAGAAGAAATAGACGAAATTAAAAAGCTGGGCGCGGATATTATGGTCACCTGTGCATACGGGCAAATTTTAACCCAAGCCGTGCTCGATTGTTTTCCCAAGGGCGTTTGGAATATTCACGCAGGTTTGTTGCCCTTTTATAGAGGGGCGTCGCCTATCCAAAGCTGTATCTTAAACGGCGAAAAGGAAACGGGCGTGTCCATTATGCAAACGGAGCTTGGCTTGGATTGCGGAGATATTTTGTGCGTGGAAAAGACGGAAATTACGCCCACGGAAACGTATGGAGAGCTTTCCTCCCGTCTTTCGCTTATCGGCGCGAACTTGATTGTGAAAGCGCTTAAAATGCTTGAAAAGGGCGATTATACTTTGGAAAAGCAAGGGGAAGAGGGCGTGAATATCGTGCGGAAAATAAGCAAAGAACACGCCAAAATTGATTTTAGCAAAACCGCGCAAGAGATTGTGGATTTGGTGCGTGGTATGAACCCTGCTCCTGTGGCGTATACGCAGGCAGGGGAAATGAAAATCAACGTATATTTAGCGGAAAAAGCGGCGCTTACGGACGAGGAAAAGTGCGTGGCGGAAAACGCGAAATTCGGTGAAGTGATAAGCGATAAGATAAAGCGCGGTTTGCTTGTCAAATGCGGCGACGGGGCGGTAAAATTGTTGCAAGTGCAAGCCTCGGGCGGCAAGATGATGAGCGGAGGGGATTTCCTCAACGGAAGAAAGGTGCAAAAGGGGCAAGTACTGTATGTTGAGTAATCCTATCTACGACCCCTTTCAAATTTTAACGAAAATTTATCAGGGCGGCGCGCACGTCAAACAGGCGATTGCGGATACGTATATTGAAGAGCAATACCGTTCTCGCACGGTAAAAATCGTGTACGGAGTGCTTGAAAACGACACGTATTTCGATTTTTGTATCAAGAGCAACGTGGATAAAAGCCCCAAGCCCGTCGTGCGGATTTTGTTGAAGATTTCGCTGTATATGCTCCTTTTTATGGACAAAAAGAGATATATGGTCACCGATTGTGCCGTCAGTCTTTGCAAAAAGCTGGGCAAAAGCGGCGTTAGCGGTTTTGTAAACGCTTTTTTACGCCGTTTTGATAGAGAGGAAACGGACAAGAAACTGCCCAAAGGGAACGTTGGCGAGGCGATTGCCTGCTCCTATCCCTTGTACGCGTACGAGTGGTTGAAAAAGGAATACGGCAACCGTGCAAAAGCGATTGCGTCGGCACGTTCTACGGGTGTTAGCGTGCGTTTTGAAAGGGAAGAAAAGTATTTGGAAAGGGAGCGTATAGAAACGGCTTTTTCGGCAAAATACAAGCATTATATATTTGAAAATTTTGCCCGTGACGAGGGCTTTGATGAAGGGGATTATACCTTCCAATCCATAGGCAGCATCGCCATTTGCGATTGTGTTTCCCCTTGCGAAAATATGCTCGACGCTTGCGCCGCTCCCGGTGGGAAATCGGTGCTACTTGCAAAGAAATGCAAAAAGGTAACCTCCTTTGAGTTGCACGAACACAGGGTTGCGTTGATTGGGCAATACAAAGCGCGTATGGGCGTGGAAAACGTGTGTGAAATGCAAAAGGATAGCAGCGTTTTCGATAAAGCCTACGAAGAGAAATTCGACGGCGTGCTTTGCGACGTGCCTTGCTCGGGCTACGGCACGGTTAGCGAAAACCCCGATATTAAAATTTCCCGTACGAAAGAGGATTTTGCCTCGCTTGCCAAAGCGCAAAAGGCTATTTTGCAAACGTGTAGCAAATACGTGAAAAAGGGCGGCGCGTTGTACTATTCCACCTGCTCGCTTTTCGAGAGTGAGAACGATAAAATCGTTGGGGAGTTTTTGGAAAACAACCCCGAATACGAGGTGGAAACAATCGACAGTCCGCTTTGCCACGATAGGAAAAAATACGGTTTGCAATTCTTGCCCGATAGTGCGTTTGGCGCAGGGTTTTACGTTTGCAAAATGGTGAGGAAAGGGGCGCAATGAAAAAGATTTTACAAGATTTGAGCTTTGCTAAAATAGAAGAATTGGTGCGCTCTCTCGGTGAGAAAAAGTTTCGTGCAAAACAGCTGTTCGAGGGCTTAACGCAAGGCAAAGCGATTACGGAAATAAGCTCTCTTTCCAAAGATTTTAAAACAAAGCTTTGCGAGGAATACGAGGATAAGCCCGTAAAAGTGAAAGAGGTTTTCACCTCTTTGGACGGCACGGAAAAATACCTTTTCGAGCTGGCGGACGGCAACCTCATTGAGGGCGTTTTGATGAAATATAAATACGGCTATACGCAATGCGTATCTACGCAGGTGGGTTGCCGTATGGGTTGTAAATTTTGCGCCTCCACGCTTGGCGGATTGGTGCGTAACTTGACTTCGGGGGAAATTCTTTCCCAAATTCTTGTGGTCAACGCTTTGCATAAGGGCGAGGTGACGGGCAAGGGAGTAGAGGCGCGCGCGGTGACGAACGTGGTGCTTATGGGCAGCGGAGAACCGCTTGATAATTACGACGAAACGCTTGCCTTTTTGCGTAACGTGACGGCGGCGGAGGGGCTTTGCATTAGCGCGAGAAATATCTCTCTTTCCACGTGCGGTATCGTGCCGAAAATGTACGAACTTGCAAAGGAGAATATACCGCTTAATTTAACCGTTTCTTTGCACGCTACGGACGACGAAACACGGGCGAGAACGATGCCCGTTGCCAAGGCGTATAAGATAGCGGAAATATTGAAAGCGTGCGATAATTACTTCCAAAAAACGGGCAGAAGATATTATTTTGAATACACCCTTATCGAGGGAGAAAACTGCGACGAACAACACGCCGAAGCGCTTGTGAAATTATTAAAAGGCAAACCCTGCCACGTCAATTTAATTCGTTTGAACGAGGTGAAAGAACGGGATTTAAAAGCGCTTGACGATAAGAGTGCTTATCGCTTTTTAGGCCGCTTGGAAAAGGGCGGTTTGTCCGCGACGTTGCGTAGGCAAATAGGCGTGGACGTTGGCGGTGCGTGTGGACAATTACGCGCGAATTATTTGGCAAAAGAATAAACATACAAAAGGAGTAATATTATGAGAAAGATACAAATTGCGCCGTCTATTTTATCGGCGGACTTTTCTAAAATGGGCGAAGAAGTAATTTCTTTGGAAAAAAGTGGTGCGGACGTCGTGCATTGCGACGTAATGGACGGCGTGTTTGTCAACAATATCACGTTCGGTATTAAAATGGTGGAGGACTTGCGTAAAATTACGACGTTGCCCCTCGATTGCCATTTGATGATTGTACACCCCGAAAAGTACGTAGAACGTTTTGCCAAGGCAGGCGCGGATATTATCACCGTACACTACGAGGCTTGTCAAGACAACTTAAAAGAAGTGTTGCAGTTGATTAAATCGACGGGCGTAAAATGCGGCGCGGTTATCAATCCCGATACTCCCGTAGAAAAGATTGCGGACGTTATCCCTATGTGCGATATGGTTTTGCTTATGAGCGTATTCCCTGGGTTTGGCGGACAAAAGTTTATCCCCGAGGTGCTTGATAAGCTCCGTCAAGTAAAGGAAATCGTAGACGCTTGCGGCAAGGAAATCGACATTGAAATCGACGGCGGCGTCACGGAAGAAAACGTAGCGGAAATTAAGGCGGCGGGCGCAAACGTTATCGTTGCAGGCAGCACCGTTTTCAAAGCGCAAGACAGGGCGGCTTGCATTGCGAGATTGAAAGCGTAATAAATATATATAATATTGTAATAAAAAAGCCGAGTGGACGCCCACTCGGCTTTGAAATTTTGATAACGCAAAAAGCCGACTGAAAACAGTCGGCTTTCTTACGTTGTAATCAATGATTAGTCTGCTTTTTTAAGCGTTCTGATGCATCTTGCGCAAACGTAACCGTTCGTTTCCTTACCGTCTTCCACGTAGGAAATCTTTTGTACGTTTACCTTGAACGTTCTTCTCGTTTTACGGTTGGAGTGGCTGACATTGTTGCACGAAGCTTGACCTTTACCGCAAATATTGCATACTCTCGACATATGAACACCTCCGTTGGGATAATTTTTCCGTGTTTTGTGCATAAAATATTTTGTCGTTACCCTTATAAAAAAGACGGGTAAACAAACAAGCATAAATAATATATCATTTTTAATAAGAAAAATCAATCAAAAATGTGCCCAAAAAAACAAAAAATAAAAAATATTGCGAATTTTTTGAAAAAGTACTTGCCAAAAGAGAGCAAATAGTGTAAAATGAAATAGATATTTGGAGAAAGATTTATGTCAGTTAATACCAACAACGCATACGGTAAAATTTCCATTTCCGACCTTGCTATTGCGAAGGTCGCATCTCATACTGCTCTTGATTCGTATGGGATTGTAGAATTGGTATCCCGCCGTTTTACGGATACGCTTGCGCTCCTTTTGAAAAAGGACGGCGAAGGGCGCGGTATTAAAGTAATTACCTTCGGTAACAGGATTTTTATCGACGTGTACGTAATCATTAAATACGGCGTGTCGATTGCCGCCGTTGCCGAGTCTTTGAAAGAGGCAATTAAATACAAAGTAGAAGCCTTCACGGGCATGATTGTCGATACGGTGAACGTCAACGTTATCGACGTAAAACTCTGATTTTTTCAAGCGCAATACGGTTACCGTAACGGCGCTTTTTTGCGTGAAAGTCCCTTTTTTGCAGGGCAGGATAATTTACGAAATTAAGGAGCATGAATAATGCATAAAACGATAAATAGCATCGAATTTAGAAAGATGGTTCTCGTCGGTGCGAAACAACTTGAAATCAATCGTGCGAAGGTAGACGCGCTTAACGTATTCCCCGT
>JAZRSE010000104.1:0-2076 GCA_045651305.1 Candidatus Scatosoma sp.
ACTCTACACTATCACGAGCGACGGCAGAGAAAGTTTGAGCAACTTTTACATCAATATCCCTAAAAGTATCCGCGAGGAAATTTCCGCGTTTATTAAAAAGAACAGCGGTAAGCTCCGCAACCGTCAAGAGTGCAAAGCCGACTACTATCAAAACGTGGACGGCACGTACACGGTGTATTTGAAAATTCTCGCCCCCGTGCAACCGATGGTAGAACTCAAATTCGTCGTACCCGATAAAAAGACGGCGCAAAATATTTATAAGAACTGGGAGTGCAAAGCATCCGAGTTATACTCCGCCATCTACGATACGTTGGTGGACTAACCGATTTTTAGAAAATAATCATAATATAGGAGGTTTTTATTATGTTTACTTATTCCCCCAAAGGGACTTGTTCCCGTCAAATCCTTTTTGACGTAGACAGCGAAAACAAGATGCACAACGTACGTTTTATCGGCGGTTGTAGCGGTAATTTACAGGGCATTTCTCGCCTTGTAGAGGGAAAGGATATCAATGAAGTTGAAACGCTTTTAAGAGGCGTACGTTGCAAAGGCAACACCTCTTGTCCCGACCAGCTTTCAAAAGCGATTGCCGAGTACAAGGCGCAAAAAGCAGCAAACTAAACGTCCACCATACGATACAAGCCTCGCGGAATACTCCGCGAGGCTTGCTTTATTTAGTGAATATATATAAAAGTGGCACACCGTCGCGCCACTTTTTTTAATTAGTGTTTGAAATGTCTTTCGCCAACGAAAATCATCGGGATACCTGCCTCGTCGCAAGCGTCGATGGAAAGTTGGTCTTTAATGCTGCCGCCCGGTTGAACGATAGCCGTAATGCCTGCTTTTACGCATTCCGCTACACAGTCGGGGAAAGGGAAGAAAGCGTCGCTTGCCATAACGGAGCCCTTTACTTCTTCGCCTGCGTGTTCAATCGCTTGTTGCGCCGCCCAAATACGGTTGGTTTGACCCATACCGATACCCGTCGTTCTGTCCGCCTTACCTACAACGATAGCGTTCGATTTGGTATGCTTAACAACCTTCCAGTTGAAAAGCAACGCCTTCATTTCTTCTTCCGTAGGCGCACGCTTGGTCACTACTTTAAGGTTTTCTTCCGCGAACAACGTATTGTCGTAATCTTGGATAAGCAAACCGCCGTACACTTTCTTCATATCGTACGCGCTGTCTTCTCTATGCGCTTTAATATCGGGAAGTTCCAAAAGACGGATATTCTTCTTCGCTTTCAAAATTTCAAGCGCGCCGTCCGTATAGCCCTCCGCAATAACGATTTCGATAAAAATCTTGTTGATTTCCGTTGCGGTAGCCTCGTCAACGATGCCGTTGATTGCCAAAATACCGCCGAATACGGATACAGGGTCGCTTTCATACGCTTTCACGTACGCCTCGTAAATGCTATTGCCCGTACCAACGCCGCAAGGGTTTGCGTGCTTGCAAGCTACTACGCAAGGTTGGTCGCCAAATTCTTTAACAAGCTCCAACGCGCCGTTTGCGTCGTTGATGTTGTTGTAAGAAAGTTCTTTACCCCAAAGTTGTTTTGCTTTGGAAAGAGAGCCTGCACGGATAAATTCTTCGCTGTAATAAGACGCGCCTTGGTGAGGGTTTTCACCATAACGCATATCTTGCGCCTTTTCATACGCAAACGTAATGCTATCGGGATAACGAATACCAAGTTGTTGCGCCAAGTAATTGGAAATCATGCTATCATATACAGCCGTGTGCGCAAATACTTTGTATTGCAAATATTTCTTCGTGTCGAGGGTGATTTCCCCTGCTTCGAGTTCGGAAAGCACTCTTTCATAGTCTTTCGGGTCAACGACAACGGCAACGTCTTGATAGTTCTTTGCCGCCGCACGAATCATCGTAGGGCCGCCGATATCAATATTTTCAACGGCATCTTCAAACACTACGCCGGGCTTGGAAATGGTTGCCTTGAAAGGATACAAGTTTACCGCAACAACATCAATCGTGTTGATGTTCAACTTTTCAAGTTGTTCCATATGCTCGGGGTTGGAACGCATTGCCAAAAGCCCTGCGTGCACGATGGGGTGCAACGTCTTT
>JAZRSE010000105.1:0-4460 GCA_045651305.1 Candidatus Scatosoma sp.
GTTGCTTTTGCTTCTGTTTCCATTTCCATTTTTAAGAGAACCTCCTGAGTTTGCCCGTTAGGGGTGCTAGCACCCGTAACAATACCTACCTTTTTAAATCTTTTGATGTTTTTATATTCGAAATCGGCAGCACTCGCCAAACGAAATACGTTTTTACAATGCTTTTTGCAAATATCGTAGAGCTTATTGGTGTTGCTGCTGTTCAAGCCTCCGATAACCAATACCGCATCGCATTTTTTCGCAAGTTCGCTTGCTTCGTTTTGCCGTCCTATAGTAGTATAGCAAATTGTTTCAAAAATCTCAACTGTTTTACCGCATTTATCTTTAAGATTTTTTATAATTTTATCAAATTTTTCCTTGGAATAGGTCGTTTGCGCCACAACGCAACACTCATTTTGCGGTAAAAGCGAAAAATCCTCCTCTTCCGAAGAGAAAATATACGCGCTGTTTTCGCACCAGCCGTTAAGCCCGATAACTTCGGGGTGCGTCGGTTGACCAACGATTATTATCGTTTTCCCCTTCGCAAATTGCTCTTTAATTATACGCTGCGTTCTTTTAACGTATTCGCAAGTGCAGTCCACCACTTTTATCTCACGGCGTTCGCACTCGTCGTAGATTTTTTTGCCAACCCCGTGCGAACGAATTATCAAAACCGCGCCCGAGGGCACGGCGGACAAATCCTCCACCGTTTGAATTCCCCTGTCGCTAATCGTTTTTACAACGTCGGGGTTATGAATAATCTCCCCGTAAATATAAGTGTTTTCAGGGGGAATGGATAAGGCGGTGTCTACCGCCTTTTTTACTCCGCGGCAAAAACCGCCGCTTTTTGCGACGATAATTTCCATAGATTAATCTTTCTTTCCCTTTTTCTTTTTATTTTGCAAATATTCCGTATGTTCTTGATGCATTTGCAACATGTGTTGACGAAGTTTCTCGTCCGCTGCCGCAATATCCTCTTCCGTCAATTTCTTATCGTAATATTCGGTGAGTTCAAACGGCTTATCAATCAAGATATGCGTACAACGGAAAAAGCGGGGTTTGGAATACACCACCATCGGGATAATGGGCGTTTTCGTACGGATAGCCATTACCGCCGCGCCCGACTTAAAGGGCAACAACACGTCGTCCGTCTTATTTCTTTTCCCTTCGGGAAAAACAACCACTTTATCGCCGTTTTTAAGACACTTAAAACAATCGAGCAACGCACGCACGTCGTTTCCGTCACGGTTGACGGGAATTGCTTTTAACGTGCGAATAAGCCCACGTACAATCGGTTTGCTCGTCAAAGATTTTTTAGGGATATAATGCAACCCCTCCCACGTCGTCATTGCAGGGTAAGCAATATCAAACATAACGCGGTGATTAGACACGTACACGAACGGACCGTCGGGCACTTTTCTTTCGCCGTAAAAACGGCAGGGTTTCAAAATATAGTAAATGGGCAAAACCAAAATACGTAAAAAGTTCATAAAAGGCATAATATGTCTGCCTTTTCTATTCGCTTTTATCGTAATTTCACGTTTTTTAGGTTGCTTTTTCTTTTTTTGCTTTACTTCTTCTTCCATAATCTCGCCTTCAAATTTTCGATTGAATATGCCCTTTAATCGTTGCAATAACTTGCTCGATATCCATTGCGGACGTATCCACGATTATCGCGTCTTCCGCACATACAAGGGGCGAAAATTCCCTTTCGCTATCCTGTTTATCTCTCGCCACGATTTCATCGTGCAATTTCTCAAAATCTACGTTTTCGCCGCGCGCAAGAAGTTCTTTATATCTTCTCTCCGCACGGACTTTGCTATCCGCCGTGATAAAGAATTTATATTTCGCGTTAGGCAAAACTGCCGAGCCAATATCTCTGCCGTCGAGAACGCAAGACATCTTCTTTGCGATTTCACGTTGCATCTCCACCAATTTCACGCGAACAGCAGGATGCGCGGAAATGTTAGACGCTGCCATAGAAACGGCGTTTTCACGGATTTTTTGCGAAACGTCCTCGTCGCCAAGCATTGTGCATTGCGCCCCGTCTTTATATTCCACCTTTACGTCCAACTGCGGTAAAAAGTTCTTCACCGCCTCGCCGTCTTTCGTGTCTACGCCCAAACGCAACGCCTTTAATGCGCACGCACGATACATAGCCCCCGTATCCAAATACAAGATATTATAATCCTTTGCAAGCGCTTTTGCCACCGTGCTCTTACCGCTACCGGCAGGGCCGTCCAACGCAATATTTAATATTTCCGAAATATCCTTTCTCAATACCTTTGCCCCCTTTTGATAAATATGTTTCACCGTACGCTCTACCACCAAATCGGTGAAAAGCATTAAACGGATACAAAGCTTTAATCCGCCGACGATTTCAGGCTCTACCGCCGCAAACAAGGGCGCAAAATCGTAACCGCACTCCCTCGCCGCTTTCGCAGGGTGATACGAGTGTATATCCGTCGTCAATGAAAATAAAAAGCCTTTTACCTCGCTTTTAAGGAGCGTATTTGCCGAAAAAATCTCGTCTAATAGCTCTTTAACCGCAAAAGTTATTTCCTCTTTCGCGTCTTTTTCTATCGTCGTAGCACCACGAATAATCGTCATTTCATCTCTCCTTTGAGAATAACGTTACATAAATTATATAGTAAAACTATGTTTTAGTCAAGTTTATAACAGATAAAAAACGCTTATTTTATACTGTTTCCCGCCGCAAAACCAGTAGAAAAGGCGATTTGCATATTAAATCCGCCCGTGAATGCGTCTACGTCCAACACTTCGCCGCAGAATTTCAAGCCGCTTATAAGCTTGCTTTCCATCGTTTTGGGGTTGATTTCCGTAAGAGAAACGCCGCCGCTTGTCACAATAGCCTCTTCAATACCGCGCAAACTGTGTATTTTTAAGGGCAATCCCTTTATCGTTTTAACAAGGCGCGCCCTCTCCTCTTTCGTAAGCACGTTGACGTTTTTCGTTTCCGCAATCGCGCATTTTTTCAATACGAAAGCAATTAGTTTTTGTGGCAATAACTCGCAAAGCGCGTTGCCGATTTGCTTATTTTTATATTTCTCAAAATCACGCAAAACACGTTTATCCAACGTTTGTTCGTCCAAAGCAGGCTTCAAATCGAGCAAAATCGTAAGCGAACCAAGAGGCAAACGGTTGATAACGGAGGATGCGGACAAGACGATTGGCCCTGATAAGCCAAAATGCGTAAATAATGCCTCGCCAAAGTCGCAAAACACCGTTTTTTCGCCGTTTTTTATGGAAATTCCTACGTTTTTCAACGCCAAACCTTGCAAATTCTTATAATCGTCACCCTGTAAATTAAGCCCGCAAAGCGCGCTTTTAATATCCGTTACGCTATGCCCAAGAGAACGAGCAAAGATATACCCGTCCCCCGTAGAGCCCGTAGACGGATAACTAACGCCGCCCGTCGCAACAATAACGTAATCGCACGGATAACACCCCTTATCGGTGCACACCTCTACTATGCGTGGCATAGGTATTATGTCAGGCATAGTACCTGTTCCAACGGTAATTTTTTCTACTTTTTCGTTTAATTTTACCGTTACACCTGCGTATTTGCACGCTTTTTCAAGCGTTTTTGTGACATCGCTTGCGTGGTCGGAGGAAGGAAAAACGCGGTTTCCGCGTTCGATTTTAACCGATAAACCGTGATTTTCGAAGAAATCTATCGTTTTTTGAGGAGGAAAAGCGTATAATACCCCTCGCAAGAATTTCTCTCCGCGAACTACGTTTTGCAAAAAATCGTCAGGCGAAGAATCGTTTGTAAAATTACAACGCCCTTTGCCCGTAATGTATATCTTTTTGCCTAATTTTTCATTTTTTTCTATCAGCGTAACTTCGTGCCCGTTTTTAGCAGCCGCATAAGCCGCCATCAATCCTGCCGCACCACCGCCGACAACAATAATCTTTTTCAAGCTAATTTCCCCTATTTTTACACACGGATATTTCCCTGCATAAAAATACTAAAATAAAAGTTTCACAATAATTGTTTCACGATTGCAAATATTTTTATGCGCTTTTTGTAAAGAGCAACCGAACGTCTTTGAACGGCTCGGTTGCTCTTGTTTCACATAAATTGTTTCACGGATAATCTTTCCGTTTTTTCATTAAACGGGATATACGCCCGATTTTGCCAAATCCTTATCTACGCCTTTCTTTTGTGCATCGCGCCATTTGAAGAAGTTTTCGGCAACTTGTTCAAATACTGCATAGGAAAGCACGTCTTCTTCTTTTTCGTAGTAGCCAAGCTCGATAACCTTTTGTTTGATAGCCTCGTATTCGGGTTCAAGAAGGTCGGCAGGACGGCAGGTAATTCTTTCCGCACCTGCAAGCACTTTCTTTGCTACTTCTTCGTCGATAGGCATAGGAAGGCTGCCGTATTTACCAGCAAACAAGTCCTTCGTTTCCTTGGTAACCATTTTATATCTTTCGTTCATAACGATATTCATAAC
>JAZRSE010000106.1:0-9334 GCA_045651305.1 Candidatus Scatosoma sp.
TTTTTACGATTATTGTCAAAATCTCTTGTTTTTTTAGTGGAAAATGTGATATGATAAATATGCAAATATATTTAACGGAGAAAAACGTTTATGAAACTTAAAAAATGGCTTTTAACAACTTTATCTGTTGGTTGTATCGGCGCAATGGCTTTGGGCTTTGCTGCGTGTGGGGATAAGGACGGCGACGACAACGAGGGCGGCGGCAATACGCCTGCTTTGGCGGACGTAAACTATACGCTTGTTTTAACCGACCAAGACGGAAACGCCGTAGTTGGTGCGGAACTTAAATTGTTGCAAGGCGAAACGCAAATCGCTTTGGGTACGACGGATAGCGAAGGCAAAATCGAGGGCGTGGCAAAAGAAGGCGAATACGTGGTACGTTACGGCACTTTGCCCGAGGGTTATCTTGCCGACGATTATACTGTGGAGGTTACCGTATCCGTTGAGGACGCTATTGTGGAATTGTCCGCAATCAATAATATTCCCAACGGTACGGCAGGCAGACCGTTCACTTTTATCGGCGACGCTCTTGGCTTGATGACGATTAGCGTGCCTGCAAACGCAACGCATTATTATCTTATTCCTCGTCCTATGGGCAGAAATTTAATCGTTGGCGGTGAAAATTTCGAAATCGTGTACGACGGGGATAGCTATCTTCCCGAAAGCGGCGAAACGGAAATTGTATTTAACAGCGAGGCGGACGACGTTTACGCAACGGAATTGATTGCGGTTGTCAACAAAGCTGCGACGGAAAACGAAATCGCGTTACTTCTTCCCGTGCCTCCTGGCTCTACGCCCGAGGCGGCAATCGAGGCGATTTTGGACGGCGAAATGACGGCTACGGTAAAGGGTGAAAGCACGGTATATTACACGTGGACGGCTACGGCAAGCGGTACGCTCACGGGTGAAACTTCGTCGCCCAACGGCGGTGTTTATTTCTACAACGAAAACACCTACGCGGCAACCAGCTGGGGCGCAAGCGTTTCGATTGTGGTAAACGAAGGGGATATTATCTTAATTCAAATAGGCGTTTCGGGTACGGTTGATTCCACCGAAGTCAACGAAATCACCTTTGCGCTTACGATTGAATAAGACGTGCTATTTACGCGCAAACGTGCGTGGTTTATAAACTAAAACAAAAAGGCTAACGATTAAATTCGTTGGCCTTTTATATTGACAAAAAAGGGGTGAAAGGCCTGCTATTGCCGAGGGTATAACAAAAAGAAAAAATTTATTTTTTCTTAAAGGGTTGTATATTTTGAAAAAGTATGTTATACTTTTATAGGAATTTTTTAGGAGATTGTTATGCAACTTTCCATCTTAAAAGAAAATTTAGAAAACTTGGGTTACGACGTAAAACTTTTTTCCACGAAAGAAGAGGCGTGCGACTATTTAGACGCCGTTATCGACAATAAAACGGTGGGAATAGGCGGCTCGGTTTCCGTAACGCAAATGAATTTGCTCCCCCGTTTACATACGCATAACGACGTGCGTTGCCATCTTTTCCCCAAGGCAGGGGAAAACGTAATGGAGTTGCGGTTGAAAGCAACTCGTTCGCAGGTGTACGTATCGTCGGTGAACGGCATATCCCTGCGTGGCGAAATCGTCAATATCGACAACACGGGCAATCGTGTGGCGGCGTCGACGTTCGGGTGTGAAGAGGTGTATTTTATCATTGGGCAAAACAAGGTAGCGCCTACCTTGGAAGAGGCTATTTACAGGGCGAGGAACGTCGCTGCTCCGTTGAACGCCAAGCGTTTGGGGTTCAAGACCCCTTGCGCGGCGAAAGGGGATAAGTGTTACGATTGCAATTCTTCGCAACGGATTTGCCGCAACCTGTCCATATTTTGGAAAAAGCCCACGGGTTGCCGATATGAAATTATTTTGGTGGCGGAAGATTTAGGGTATTGATACAAACGAAAGTTATGGGAAATTGACGAGTATAATTTTTTAAAAGGAATAGAAAAGAAAAATGTTAAAAGCGAAATTTAAGGAAATATTTGGTTATGATGCGGACGCGGTGTATTCTGCCGCAGGAAGAGTAAACTTAATCGGCGAACACGTAGACTATTGCGGCGGTAAGGTATTGCCTGCTGCGTTGACGCTCAAATGTTCCGTGGCGGTACGTAAAAACGGCACGAATTTGATGCGTATAGCGGCAACGACGATTGACGCACGCGCGGAGATAGACCTTGCGAAAACGGAGGCTTATAAAGACTTGCCTTGGGGGAATTACCAAGCAGGCGTTGCGGACGAATTGAAAAAAGCAGGTTACAACCTCGTTGGTTGCGATATTTTATACGATTGCACGGTGCCGTTTGGCTCGGGGCTTTCCTCCTCGGCGGCGATTGAGGTGGCAACGGCGTACGCGCTTGCAAAGCTTGGCGGAAACAAAATCGACAAGGTAGAACTTGCCGTAATTTCCCAACGCGCGGAAAACAACTACTGCGACGTAAACTGCGGTATTATGGACCAATTCGCCTCGGCGAACGGCAAAAAGGACAACGCGGTGCTTTTGGATTGTTCCACGCTCGAATATCAACTTATTCCCTTGGATTTGAAAAACTGCGTATTGGTTTTGGCGAACTGCAACAAACCGCACAATCTTCGTGAGAGCAAGTATAACGAACGCCGTGGAGAGGTGGAAAAAGCGCTTAAAATCTTGCAAGAGGGCGGTTTACAGGTAAATAATTTGGCGCAAGTAAAACCTGCGGAATTAGAGCCGTTTAAGGCGCAATTAGGTGAAGTGGTATATCGCCGTGCAAAACACGTCACGGGCGAGTGCTTGCGCGTAGCGCAAAGCGTAGAGGCGTTGAAATCGGGTGATTTGGCTCGCTTTGGACAACTCTTATATCAATCGCACTATTCTTTGAAAGACGATTACGAGGTGACGGGTAAAGAACTCGACGCGCTTGTAGAGGGTGCGGAAAAGCAAGAGGGCTGTATCGGTTCTCGTATGACGGGCGCAGGGTTTGGCGGTTGCACGGTAAGCCTTGTAGAGAAAGATAAAGTGGAAAGCTTTATCAAGAACGTGGGCGATTATTATCGTGAAAAAATCGGTTACGACGCGTCTTTCTACGTGGCGGAAATTGCCGATGGCATTATTGACGAGGGGGCGTGCAAATGACGATTAACGGATACGTAACACTGCTCGTTGACTATGCGGAGAAATATTTAGAACTTTCCTCCCGTGATAAAGTGTATGCAAGAAACCGCGTAATGGATATTCTCGGTTTGTACGATTATACGGCGGAAGATTATGGTAGTATTCCCGAATTGCCCGATACGATATTGCAAGGTATTTTTGCCATTTTAGAAGAAAAGGGCGTGGATTTCGATAGGGCGACTTTGGGCGAAAAGCTTATGGACGCCGTAATGCTCAAACCGAGCGAATATGAAGAACGTTTTGCGCAAAAATACTCGGTATCCCCTCAAACGGCAACGAATTGGGCGAACGAATACGCTATAAAATCCGATTACGTAAAAAAGAGCGCGATAGATAAAAATATCCGTTTTACGGCAAAGAACGGCTTGGAAATTACCATCAATTTAAGTAAGCCGGAAAAGAATAATAAGGACTTGCAAAAACAGTTGACGGTGGCAAGCACAAGCTATCCCAAATGTACGATTTGCCGAGAAAACGAGGGGTATCAAAAACCTGGTTTTTCCCGTCGAAATATGCGTACTTTGTCGTTGAAATTGAGCGGAAAAGATTGGTTTTGGCAGTATTCCCCGTACGCGTATTTTAACGAGCACGGCATAGCGATAAGCGTAGCGCATACGCCAATGGTATTAAACGAAGAAACGGCGGAACTTTTGTTCGATTTCGTAGAACAATATCCCCATTACTTTATCGGTAACAACGCGCCGTTGCCCAGAGTTGGCGGTTCGATACTTATGCACAACCATTTTCAAGGCGGAAACACCGTTTTGCCGATGCAAAAGGTTGGGTATAGACGGGAGTTACATAGTAAGAAATATCCAAACGTGAAAGTAGGCGTGCTCGATTGGTATAATACGGCGCTCCGCTTTGAGGGGGAAAGCCGAAAGGAAATCGTAGCGCTTGCTATGGACGTTGTAAACGGTTGGAAAACGTACGACAACGAAGAAATAGATATCTTGTCCCGCACGGGCGAAGAATTGCATAATACGGCGAGTTTTATTGCAAGAAAGACGGAAACGGGATATATTCTCGATATGATATTGCGGAACAACCGTGTAAGCGATAAATATCCCGACGGTATTTTCCACGCGCATAAAGAATATCATCATATCAAGAGCGAATCAATCGGCTTAATCGAGGCTATGGGCTTGTTCATTTTGCCTGCGAGATTGAAACGTCAGCTTGGGGTTATCCGCGATTATCTTACGGGCGAAAAGACGTACGCGCCTTCAAGCCTTGACGAGGATATGAAAGAGTTTGCACCGATGATAGAAAAACTGCTTAAACAATGCGATAACGCTTGCAAAAACGGGGCGGAGAACGCAATTAAAGAAGAATTGGAAAGCGTATGCCAAAACATTTTGGATAATACGGCAGTTTTCAAAAATAACGCTCTTGGCGAAAAGGCATTGGTTGCATTTTTATCGAGTATTGAATTGGAATAAAGGTGAATAAAATGATAAGAAAAACATATACATTTAAGAAAAAAAGACAGGCAAACGACGTATATACGCTTTCTAACGCGAACGGTTTAGAAGTGGATATTTTAACGTACGGAGGAAGAATTATCCGTATTTGGGCACCCGATAAAAACGGCAATTTCGACGATTTGGTCGTAGGTTGTAAAAAGCCCAAAGATTATTACGGGGAAAACCCGTATTTTGGGGCAACGATAGGAAGATTTGGTAATCGTATCGGTAATTCCCAATTTACGATTAACGGACAAGAATACAAAGTAGAGGCGAACGAGAAAACGAACTGTTTGCACGGCGGTACGACGTCTAATTTCGATAGACAGGTATGGAACGCGGAAATACAAGGCGAAACGCTTGTGTTGAGCCACGTATCCCCCGACGGAGCAGGCGGTTTCCCCGGCGAGATGAAAGTATGGGTAAGTTTTACTCTCACGGACGAGAACGAACTTATTATCGATTATAAGGCGACGACGGATAAGGACACGCCTTGTAATTTAACCAACCATACGTATTTCAATATCGGCGGTCAAGAAACGGTATTGCAACACGAATTGATGATAAAATCGAGAAAAATGACTCCCGTGGACGAGGAGTTGATACCGCACGGAGAGTATTTGGATATTGATAATACGCCGTATAGTTTTTATCCTGCAAAACTGCTTGGACAAGATATGTTCTCGGATGCGCAAATGATAAAACAATGCAACGGTTTCGATTTTAATTATTGCGTAGAAAGAGAAACGGAAAGAGAGTTAGAATTCGTTGCATACGTGTATGATAAAGCTACGGGCAGAAAGATGGATTGCTATACGACGCTCCCTGGGGTACAGCTTTATACGGGCAACGGCACGGGCGGTTTTAAGGGCAAGAAAAAATACGTCAACCATTGCGCGCTTTGCTTGGAAACGCAAGGCTATCCCAATTCCCCCAATTGTCCCGAATATCCCTCTACCATATTAAAGGCAGGGGAAACGTATCAAGAAAAAACGGTGTATAAATTTTCTGTGGTAAAAGATTAAATAAAGGCGTTGTCGCACGGCAATAACAACGGATAGAATTATCGGTATCGTAAAGATAGGTATTGCCTTTCGTGGCAAGGCGGCTTGGCTAAAAAGTTTGTAATTTATTTATTCTTTGAAAATCTTATACGCAATATAACAATGAAATCCTGCGAATTGTGTGAAACGTTCGCAGGATTGTTTTTTTTGTATGATAAAGTTTGTGAAAGAGGTAAAAGAGCTACGACGCAAAAATTAGGGGATAGGCATACGAATAGAGTTGTGTGGGATTTCCGCATAAATCGTTGTAGATATTGGAAAAAAACTTGAAAAAATCATATTTATATGATATAATACATAAGAAACTGTATATAGGAGAAGTTTATTCAATGAAAATAACGGTTTGTATCGGTAGTTCTTGTCATATCAAAGGTGCTCGTCAAGTGGTTGAAATTATCAATAGACTGATAAGCGAAAACGATTTGAAAGGGAAAGTAGAACTTGGCGGTACGTTTTGTATGGGAAAATGCCAACAAAACGTTTGCGTTGGAATAGACGAAGAGGTGTTCTCCGTGTCCCCTGAAACTACGGAAAACTTTTTCAAGAGCGAAGTATTGACGAGGTTGTAAAATGCTGGTTGTTCAAATTTGCGTAGGGAGTTCCTGCCATCTAAAAGGCTCGCCCGAAATCGTGGCGTTGATGCAAAAGGCGGTGGAAGAATATAACCTTGACGGGGACGTTGTGCTCGTGGGTAGTTTTTGCATAGGCAAATGCAACCGCGAGGGGGTAACCGTGCAAATCAACGACGACGTGCACGTAGGGATTACGCCGCAAAACTTCAAAGAATTTTTCACCAAAAACATACTTGCCGTAATAGAGAACGAAAGGAAATAAGCGTATGCCAAACTGTCTTACCTTAAAAAAATCCAATTGCAAAAATTGCTATAAATGTATTCGTCATTGTCCTGTAAAAGCAATCCGCTTTTCGGGCAATCAAGCGCATATTATCGGAAACGAGTGTATTTTGTGCGGACAATGTTTCGTTGTTTGTCCGCAAAACGCAAAACAGGTAATCGACGAAACGGAAAAGGTAAAGGTGTTTTTACAATCTACCGAGCCTGTTATCGTCAGTCTTGCTCCCTCGTTTATCGCCAATTACGACGGGGTGGGCATTAGCGCAATGCGCGAGGCATTGAAAAAACTCGGCTTTTTCGACGTGGAAGAAACGGCAATCGGCGCAACTATCGTAAAAAACGAGTACGAGCGTATGCTCCGTGAGGAAGATAGAGATATTATCATCACCTCTTGTTGCCACTCCGTAAACCTTTTAATCCAAAAATATTTCCCTGCGGAACTTGAATATCTTGCCGACGTGCTCTCGCCTATGCAAGCGCATTGTTTGGATATTAAAAAGAGATACCCCAACGCAAAAACGGTGTTTATCGGCCCTTGCGTTGCGAAAAAAGACGAGGCGGAACACTATGCAGGGTTCGTTGACGCCGTTCTTACTTTTGACGAGTTGACGAATTGGCTGCAAAAAGAGAATATCGGGCTTGAAAAGACGGTGGACGAGTCCAACGAAAGCCGCGCTCGTTTCTTCCCCACGACGGGCGGCGTATTAAAGACGATGGCGCAAAATATATCGGGGTACACCTATCTTGCAATCGACGGCGTGGAAAATTGTATGGCGGCGTTGCGAGATATTGAAAATGGAAAAATTCACAAATGCTTTATCGAGATGTCGGCGTGCGTGGGTAGCTGTATCGGCGGTCCTGTAATGGAAAAATTCCACCGTTCGCCCGTAAAAGATTTTATGGCGGTTGCAAACTTCGCAGGGGAAAAGGATTTCGTTGTAGAGCCGTTAAGCGCGTTACAGCTTAAAAAACAATTCACCTATATCGAACATAAATTATCTATGCCCAGCGAAGAGGAAATTTTAAGCGTTCTTCGTCAAATGGGCAAGATTAAGCAAGCGGACGAGCTTAATTGCGGTTCTTGCGGATACAATTCCTGCCGAGAAAAAGCCATTGCGATTTGTCAAGGCAAGGCGGAAATTTCGATGTGCTTGCCTTTCTTAAAGGAAAAGGCGGAAAGTTTCTCGGATACTATCGTAAAAAGCTTGCCCGACGGCTTGATTGTATTAAACGAGAATTTCGAAGTGCAACAAATCAATAAGGCGGCGTTGAAAATGATGAATTTGCGCACCGATGCGGACGTACTTGGCGAGCCTGTCGTGCGTATATTAGACCCGAAAATCTTTTTACAAGTGCAATCTACGGGTAGGGGTGTACGCGGCAAAAAAGTATATCTTGCCGAATACAAACGCTACGTAGAAATGACGGTTGTTTACGATAGGGATTCCCACGCCTACATATCCGTTTTAAGTGATATCACCGACGAAGAGGCGGAAAAGGAAAAGAAGGAAAATATTCGCAATCAAACGATAGAGGTTGCCGATAAAGTGGTGGAAAAGCAAATGCGTATCGTTCAAGAGATTGCGTCCTTGCTTGGCGAAACGGCGGCGGAAACGAAAATTGCGCTCACAAAATTAAAGGAGTCTATCACCGATGAATGATTTGTGCGCGGATATCGGTTATAAAAGCATCAATCATTTTGGGGAAGAACTCTGTGGCGACCACGTTGACGTGGTAGAGGAAAGCGAAAACTCTGCGGTAATCGTACTTGCGGACGGCTTGGGTAGCGGTGTGAAAGCGAGTATTCTTTCCACGCTCACAAGCAAAATCATTTCCACGATGATGGCGGCGGGGCTTTCGATAGAGGATTGCGTTTCAACGATAGCGGCGACGTTGCCCGTGTGTTCGGTGCGCGGCGTTGCGTATTCTACGTTTACGATTATGCACATTGTAAACAACGATACGATGGATATTATCCAATACGACAATCCCCACGTAATCGTCTTGCGTGATAACGTAAATTACGATTACCCTAAAACCGAAATGAATATTGGCGGAAAGAAGATTTACAAAACCTCGTTGAAACTTCGTGAAAACGATATTTTTATCGCAATGAGCGACGGTTGCCCTCACGCAGGTTTGGGCGGTAAATACAATTTCGGCTGGAAGAGGGAAGAGATAATCGAGTATATGACTGCCGTTTCCTATTGCGGTTACACGGCGAAGAATATGTCTACTATGCTCGTGGACGAGTGTAATAAACTCTACGGCAACAAACCCGGGGACGACACGACGGCTTGCGTGGTGAAAATCCGTAAAAGAGAGCCGATGAACATTTTATTCGGGCCTCCCTCCAATCGTGACGATTGCAACCGTATGATGGCGTTGTTCTTTTCCAAGGAGGGCAAGCATATCGTTTGCGGCGGCACAACCTCCTCGATTGCCGCAAAATATTTGGGCAAGCCGTTGCGCGCGACCTTGAATTTCGAGAGTATGGACGTGCCCCCCACGGCGGAGCTTGAAGGGGTGGATTTGGTAACGGAAGGGGTTATCACCATCAATAAAGTGTTGGAATACGCCAAAGATTATTTGGGCGAAAACAAGCATTACGAGCATTGGAATTTTAAGCGTGACGGCGCGTCGATGATTTGTCGTTTGCTCTTTGAAGAGGCGACGGATATCAATTTCTACGTTGGCAGAGCGATTAACCCTGCGCATCAAAATCCCGATTTGCCTATTACGTTCAGTATCAAAATGAACTTGGTAGAAGAGTTGTCGGCGTGC
>JAZRSE010000107.1:0-6425 GCA_045651305.1 Candidatus Scatosoma sp.
CCACCCGTGCGGTTTGCAATGTCTTCGTACACGCTGTAATTTTCCATAAAACCTCCCGCCTGCACGGATATATAATATATTGATATAAAAAAACTCCGCAGGCAAACCTCTCGGTTTACTATATGCGGAGAATTTTTCTTATATGAATTTTTTTATTAGCTTTTCAAGCCGTCCTCGCTTTCTTCCCTCGCGCGACGGATTGCGGCAGCCTCTACCGCTACGTAGTCCTTATCGTCCGTAAAATCTCTCGGCTCGTCGTACTCGCCGCCAAGCGCCTCTATTGCGTATTTGAGTTCTTGGAATTCCACAAACCCAATCGTTCTATCCTCTATCCTTTTAAGGAGCGCAGGCAAAGCGCGTTCGTCGCCATACGCCGCCAAGTACCCTGCGTGCACCGCCGTATTTTCGCCCGATAAGAAAGCGGAAAGGAGTACGTTATAAACCACCTCGTCGCGAGCCTTTACTCGGGAGAGAATTTCCAACATATATTCCTTGCCCAAGCCCATTTCGTAGTAGGCAAGTACGCGTTGTTTCAACTCGTCCGCGTGCAAACGGAAAATGTCGGTGACGTCGCTACGGATTTCCTCGTCCGCAAGCGTTTTGGTTAAAATTTCGAAATACGCGTCGTACGCCTCGGCATTATCGCCAATCAAATTCATCGCGTACGAAACGGCGCAAACGTCCGTATCGAAAAGGAGAGGGAGCAACGTTTTCGCCTCGCCCCTGTTTTCAATTTCCGTACACAAGAACTCGGGCGTGGGTACGTCCTCGCGAATATGCGCGCGCAACGTATCGACAAGCTCTTCTTCCGTCATCTTTGCATAGTATTCCTTGGGTGTGCATTTTACGCGCGAAACGTACGTATCCCCGAACTTTTTATACAGTTTAGGAATAATATCTTCCCATTGTTTTTCCGTGTATTTATCCTTATTTTCTTCCATAAATTGCGCGAGCTTTTCATCGAACAATCCGTCAAAATCAATCAATTTCATTTTTTTCTTCCCTGTCGTCTGCCTTTTTTATATATTCCGCGTCCGTTGCCGCCGCCAATATTGCGCGTACCTTTGCCCCGTCGGCGGTGAACGCGCCTGCCACCTCTTCCACGTTGCCGCGAAGTTCTTTCAAGCCCGATTTTAAGAATATAGCGCAAGCGCAATCTTCCGCTCTATCTACCAAATCCAACGCGCCGTGTTTTTCCAAATCACGATACAGTTTTTCCGCCGCGTTTTTAATTTTCTTGCCGTGATTATCGCTAACCACCACGAATTTCGACGCCACTTGCGCGTACGCCTCGATAAAGCGTTTGCGTTTCTTCCTCCCAATTTCCAGCCTTTGTAAATACAAACGGCGGTAGATATGGCATAAAACGATGCCGATTTCCATATCCTCGTTGCGCTCGATAAGCATACGCAACGTTTCCACTTTCAAAATATCCAACACTTCGCTATCCAAGAGCACTTCACGCAGGAAATCGCCCGCGCGCACGTGCGCCGCCGTAGCCAAGGCAAGGTATTGCAAATCGTGGTCGGTGCCGTCCATTTCGTCAAAACACCATCTAAAATACCCGTCGTGCCAAGCGATTAAACCAAAGAGCTGCGCCTCGTCCTTGGCGCATTTGCCGATATGAATAAGCGTGCGGCAACGCTCCTCTCTTTCCTTGGCAGGCAGGTGGTAGAAATAGGTAGGCTCTATCGGTTTTTCCGCGTTCTCGTCCTCTTCCAAAGCCACTTTATACGCGCGCAGGTTTTGCAAGTAATATTTCGCCACTTCCGCGTCGGGATATACGGTGCAAAGGGTGTCGAACACCTTTTCCGCCTCGTCTAATTTTCCGCATTTATAGGCGGCAACCGCCTTAAAATACAACATCCTGCCGTCAAAAGGAACTTTGTCCTCCATTTGGCAAAACTTCTTATACGCCTCTTCGTGCAAGCCGTTTTCGCAACACACGGTTGCCACTTTATACATCTCGTCCGTGTTTTCTTGGCGCATATCGCAAAGTTGCAAGGCAAGCGCTTTGCTCTTTTCCGTTTGCCCCTCTTCCAAGTACACGGCGGCAAGCGTGGCAAGCAAGCGCACGTCGTTAGGCGTTTCCGCAAGCAGTTCTTCACACGCGCGTTTTGCCGAATCGGTATCCCCGTCTAAAAGATAGGCAACCGCCTGTAATTCTCTCGCCTCCGCATAGTTTTTAGAGCCTTTCTCTACGATAGACAAGAGCTCGATTGCGCGTTTGCAATTCCCCGTTTTCAAAGCGTTAGAACCTGCGTCGATTTCCCTTGAAAAATCGGCAAGGCGGGGCGGATATACAAAGCGGAATTTATCCCGTTTATCTTTGGCAAACGCTTGTACGATTTCCATTTTCGTTTCATTGGGCAAAGTGTCGTCCGCGTCAATCAACTTATTATAATAATACGCCGCCTGCGTTTCGTTGCCTAAATGCAAGTAATTGACGGCAAGCCCCTCGTAAATATCGGGTAAATCCTCTTCGTTTGCCTCGTCTAAAAAGCGGAACCAAAAATTGATTGCCGAGCCGTGCAAATCCATACCCTCGTAAATATCCGAAAAACGCGCGTACACTTCCCCGTCGCCGCCGTACAGCTCCAATTCTTTATACGCCAAACGGAGAGCGGAAAGAAATTTCCCCTCGTTATAATATTTATCCGCGAGCGACGCAAGCCGCTTTTGGCTAAAATCTATTTTTGCCGTTTTTCCGTTTTTCATTTTCTATCCGTTATTTTTTAGGAAACACCTCGTCGGCGTCCTTTTCCGTAAATTCGTAATCGGTATTGCAATAATGGCAATGCACGCGCACCGCGCCGTCCGTTTCTATTATCTCTCGCATTTGCGCCTCGCCAAGCGAAACCAAAACCCTCGTTAAATACTCTCTCGAACAGTTGCATTTATACTGCGCCGAGCGCAATTCCCAAACCTCGTCGCTCTTTCCAAAAGCGTCTTTCGCCGCGCTTTCCACGCCCACGCTTTTCACCTCGCTTAAAAGCTTTTCCAAGCCGAAAGCCCAAGCCTTTTCCAATACGTTTTCCTCCGCAAAGGGCAGGGGCTGCAACACCGCCACGCCTGCAAAGAGAACGCCGCCCTCTTCGTCCATTTCCACCACCGTCGCAAAACGGGTGGGGAGTTGTTCGCTTATGCGGAAATATTCTTCAAACGCCTCGTCTACGCCCCCCTCCAAAGGGTACGCACAAGAGCCCACAAACGGACGGGTGTACCCGTCGTCGCGGATAATGGTGAGAGAGCCGTCATCGCCAAACACCTCTTTCTCGTCGCCCGTTGCGTTGGCGTTTTCGATAAAGCCGCGGATATTTAATTTACGGTTGCCCGAAACACCTATCTCGCCGCCGTTGCCGTTGCCTTTTACCGAAAGGGAAATTTCGCCCGTTTCCCCTTTCAAACAAGCGCTCATAAACGCCATTGCCGAAAGCGTTTTACCAAAAACGAGGGTTGCGTCTTTGGAAAGACGATGCAATCTTGCCCCCTCTTTTACTATCTCCGTCGTATCGGCAAGCGTGAGGGACACCTGTTTATCAAACACAAGCGCACGCAATACGTTGCTCATTTTACCCCTCCTTTCTTCGCCACGAAACACCATCTATCGCTATTTTCTTTTTCTTCGCCCAAATGCCCCTCTACGGAAAGCAGGGTAAAGCCGTTTGCCGATAACGCGGACGAAAGTTCTTCTTCCGTATAGACGTACTGCGTATGCGTTTCGTCCAAGCGGATATACGCGTTGTCCTTTTGTTTTACAAAAAGCGTCACTTCCAACGTCGCCTTGTCCTCTTCCAATTTCCCAAAGGAAAGATAGGTGACCTCCTCTCTATCGTCCACGCTAACAGTATTTGCAATTTTCTTTGCAAACTTTCGCGGAGCGCTTACGTCGAAAATGAGAATTCCGCCCATTTTCATTGACGAGGAAATATTTTTTAAGGCTTTCCCCAATTTATCCTTGGGAATATAGTTAAAACAATCGTTAATCGCCGTAACGAAATCAAAACGCTTGGGCGGTTTTTTCGCCGTAATATCCCCTAAAATATACTCGCTCCTAATCCCCGTTTCAAGCGCTTTGCCTTGCGCGAAATCGAGCATTTCAGGCGATATATCCATACCCGTCATTTGATAGCCGTAACGTTGAAAGGCGCGCGTAAACCAACCGCCGCCGCAACCCACGTCCAAGCCGCTTTCAAAGGGATACCCTTTTAATTTCATAATTAAATACTGCGACCAATTTTCATAGTCGCAGTCGTCGTTCAAATATTCAAACCATCCGGCAAGATTTGTGTACGCCGCTGTGTTTTTCATAGTTTGTCCTTATCGTTTGCCCTTATTGACCAAGCATCTTGGGCGGTTTATATTTTTTCTTTTTGCCGTTTTTCGTCAGCTCGTCTTGAAGAGCCTTTTCACGTTCTTCAAACTGCTTGTTATATTCCACGTAACGCGCCTCGTCCTTATGTTCTTGCGCGTAAGCCTCGCTATCTTGTGCAATCGTTTCCTTGCTTTCACGAAGGCGTTGCAAGTCTTCACGCGTGAACGACGTAGGCAAATCGTATATTTCTAATTCGTCGTCAATCGGCTTAATAGGACGTGCAACCAAACGGGATTTTCCGTAGGAAAGCAACGTTTTTTGGTATTCGATAGCCGCTTGGCTATCCGAGCCCGTAAGCGAGGAAGTACCGTCTTTGTTGTAAATACCTCTGCCCACTTTTGCGCCTTCGATTTTCGGGTTGATATATTTATCGAATATCCATTGCGCGAAGTCAAGCCAAATGAGCAATACGTACGCGATACCAAAAAGGACTACCATAAAGATACCGAGAACCATAAAGAAACTGCCAAAAAGCAACAACACGAAAGGAATTGCCGCAAGCGCAAGGAAGAAAATCGTTTGAGGCAAGCTACCAATCGTAAGCAAGAACGCGTTACGAAGCATACCAAAGAATTTCATCTTATAGTTTACGCCAAGCGCAATCATCCAAAACGCCATCATTGCCGCAACGATAATCAAAATATAGCTCGTCGCTTTGGAAACAACCATCCAAGCGCGTTGACCTTTTTCAATGCTATCTTGCGCAATCGTGAAATTCGCCAAAGAAATAAGCATACTGCAAGCGGAAAAAATAACCACAAAGAAAAGGGTTGCTTGCAACGCGTTTTTGTAGTTGAGCTTGATGCCGCGCCAAAAATCGTTGGCAACGAAGATACCTTCCGTCCATACCATATTACGGATAACGTACATACCGCCCGAAAGACCGATAGCCGCAATCGCCGAAGTGATTAAAAGCCCGAGATGGAAAATCAAGCCGTTGGACAATGCGAGCGATTCTGCCAAGCCCTGTTGTACGGGATAGAAAGGATAGCCTGCGCCAAGGTTTGCGGCAAAGGGATAAATTTCCCCTTGCATATTCTTCATAAGCACCATAATTACAATTACGGCAATCATAGGCAGGAAGAAAATAAGCGTCAATAAATTCGCTTTAACGATTTTCCAAAAGTTTCCTTTGAATATATCCCAAAAGAGTTGCCAACGGTTGGTGGGCAACGTACTTCTTGCATATTCTTCACTTCTCTCTTTACCTTCGAGAAGTCGGGTGATAAGCCCCTTTTTTTGTTGTGCCATATCGTTCTCCAAAAATACTTATTTGCGCGCGGACGTGCGCCCGCATATTCTCACCACTATATTGTACTACATATTTGCGATTATTTCAAGGATTTTTAGAAAAAAATTCAAATAAAATTTACAATGCGTGAAAAATCTTTGACATTTGTTTTCGTATGTGTTAAAATAAACTTGCTAAATAGAGGAGCGGACGAACATCAGTACCCTTTTGCAAGCAATTTAGGACGAAATTGCGTTGTAGCGAAAGGAGAAAGGGTATCTCCGCCGAAGCGAAAACTGCGTCCCCTTTTTCGCTGGGCATACGGGAGAATACCCGTATGACTGTCACCGTCCGTGAAGAGCTATTTGCATTAGAAATATCCCCGAACTATACGGGCGTTTCTCATTGCTTTTCTACGGCGGGGTACTTCCCGTCTTTTATTTTTAATAATTTCAGGAAACTTTTTACACAAGGAGATATATTTATGAAACAGTTTAACGTTGGCGTTATCGGCGCTACGGGTATGGTTGGTCAGCGTTTCCTTATGCTGCTTGACGGACATCCTTATTTTGAGGTGTCGGCTGTTATCGCTTCACCCAGAAATGCGGGTAAAACCTATGAGGAGGCAGTTGAGGGCCGTTGGAAAATGACCTCTCCTATCCCCGAGCAGTATAAGAAAATGGTTATAATCAGCAGCGAGGAGATAGAGAAGGTTGGCAAGCTTTGCAGCTTCGTTTTCTGCGCCGTTGATATGAAAAAGGACGAGGTAAAGGCTCTTGAGGAGGCTTATGCTAAGGCAGAGATTCCCGTGGTTTCCAA
>JAZRSE010000108.1:0-1643 GCA_045651305.1 Candidatus Scatosoma sp.
CCCCACCCACGCGAAGAATATCGTTAGCTTGATTGACGAAGGGAACACGATTCCCTTTATCGCCCGTTATCGTAAAGAAATGACGGGTGCATGCGACGACCAAGTTTTGCGTTCGCTTGCAGATAGACTCACCTATCTTCGCAATTTGGAGAAGAGAAAGGAAGAGGTGTCTGCGTCTATTACCGAACAGGGCAAAATGACGGACGATATTAAAAAATCGCTTATCGTAGCAACGACGCTTACGGAAGTGGAAGATATCTACCGCCCTTATAAACAAAAACGTAAAACGCGTGCGTCGGTGGCTATTGCCAAGGGTTTGCAACCGTTTGCGGATGCGATTTTTTCGCAAAATAAAGGCTTGAATATTGCAAAAGAGGCGGAAAAATACTGTGTTGGCGAGGTTGCGTCGGCAAAAGAGGCAATCGACGGGGCGAGAGATATTATCGCTGAAATGATTTCCGACGATGCGGCAACGAGAAAGAAACTCCGTAATTTTTATATTCGTCACGGTGAAATCACCGCTTGTTACGCAAAGGGCAAGGAAGAACTTGACGAGAAGAAAACGTACGGTATGTACGCGGCGTATAGCGAGCCCGTAAGCGAGATTAAAGGGCATCGCGTACTCGCGCTTAACCGTGGGGAAAAGGAAGAATTTTTGAAAGTATCCATCACGGTTGACGCAGACTTTGCCAAGCGTATCACGGCGGCAAATTTCTTAAAAGACGGCGGAGAAAGTTCTCAAATTGTGCGTGAAGCAGCGGAAGACGGCTATGATAGATTGATTGCGCCCTCCGTAGAAAGAGAAATCCGCGCGCAGCTTTTTGAAGAGGCAAGCGAGCAGGCAATTAAGACGTTCGAGCTTAATTTGAAACCTCTTTTAATGCAACCGCCTGTAAAAAATAAAATTACGCTCGGTTGGGACCCTGCTTATAGAACGGGTTGTAAAATTTGCGTAGTAGACGGCACGGGTAAAGTGCTTGATAAAACGGTAGTTTTCCCCACGCCTCCGCAAAACAAAACGGAAGAGGCGAAACTCGTTTTGAAGAAACTCATTGCAAAATGGGGCGTTGAGGTTATTTCTTGCGGTAACGGTACGGCGAGCAAGGAAAGCGAAATATTTATCGTTGAACTCATCAAAGAAATCAAAGCGGAAACGGGTAAAGAGGTTGCCTACGTTATCGTAAACGAGGCAGGCGCAAGTGTATATTCGGCAAGTGCGCTTGGCGCGGAAGAATTCCCCGATTACGACGTAACGGCAAGAAGCGCGGTGTCGATTGCTCGTCGTTTGCAAGACCCGCTTGCGGAACTTATTAAAATCGACCCCAAATCTATCGGGGTTGGACAATATCAACACGATATGAACGAAAAACGGTTGGATTCCGCGCTTGCAGGCGTTTTGGAAGACTGTGTAAATAGTGTCGGTGTCGATTTGAATACCGCCAGCGTTTCTCTTTTGAAATTCGTTGCGGGCTTGAATTCCGCCGTCGCCAAAAATATCGTTGCCTATCGGGAAGCAAATGGAAAATTTACGTCTAGAAAGCAACTTTTGAAAGTTCCGAAACTTGGGGAAAAGGCGTTTACGCAATGCGCAGGCTTTTTGCGTATCGATTGCGGAAAAGACGTATTCGATAATACGGCGGTAC